>JBBRVT010000139.1:0-10001 GCA_038246615.1 Burkholderiales bacterium | reverse complement strand
CGGCTGGCCACCACCGGCCAGCCCAGTGCGGTGGCTTCGAGCGCGACGAGCGGCACGCCCTCGTAGCGCGACGGCAGCAGCAGCAGGTCGCTGCCGGCCAGGGCCTGGTCGATCGGCGCATGGGCATGCACCTGCATGTGTTGCGGCCCCAGCGCGCTGGCCAGTTCCAGCAGCGCCAGTTCACCCGGCCCGCGGCCCTGGAAGTGCCAGCGGTAGTGCGCATGCCAGTGCGGGTCGTCCCGCAGCAAGCCGGCCAGCCAGTCCAGCCCCTTCTGCCATGGGTCGAAGCGGCCCACCCAGCAGACCCGCAGGCGTGCGTCGTCTGCGGCTTGCCAGAGCGGTACCGGTCGCGGCGCCAGGCGCGGCAGGTTGGGCAGCACCAGTGCAGGCGCTGGCACCTGCCAGTGGCGGTGCAGCCAGCGGCGCTGGGCCTCGTCGACGGTGATCCACAGCCGCACATGGCGCAGACAGGGCGCCAGCAGGCGGTCGCGCAGCGCGGCGTGGCGGTAGCCCATGTGCCGCGCGCTGTAGGCCATCGGCACGTAGACCCAGACCGCGCGGCCGAGTGCCAGCGCTGCCGCCAGCAGCCAGGCGTCGGTGTGCAGCACCCCCGGCGCCAGCAACACCGGCGTGCCGGCCGGCCAGCGGCGCAGCACACGCAGCAGCGCAGCGCGCCCGGGGCCGGTGTCGGCCGCCAGGCATGCACCCAGGCCGGCCGCACGGCAGGCCTCGGCCAGCGCCGGGGTGGGCGCGGTGATGCGCGGGCGCAGGCCATGCAGCCGCACCGCATCGGCCAGCCAGCCCAGCAGCGCCGCCTCATGGCCGCCGATCTCGCGTGGCGTGAGCAGCACGCACAGTTCGGCAGGCGCCGGACCGGTGCCGGCTGCGCCGGGCGCCGCCGTGTCTGGCGCCGGTGGCACGGGCTGGGCGGCGTGCAGGGCACTCACAGGGCACCCACAGCGCACACAGGGCATACAGGGCACTCATGAGGAAACGCCGGGCCGCTCCCAAGTTTCCTCATTCCCCCTTGGGGGGCCTGACGCGCAGCGGCAGGTCTGGGGGCGCTCACAGGGCACTCACGGCAGCGGCTCCATGCCCGCGGCGGCCGCCAGGCCGGGCCAGCGGGCCCGCAGGGCGCGGCGCACCGCCGGCTCGGCCAGCCAGCACAGCGGCAGGGCCAGCGTGGCGGCGCCCAGGGCCTGCGGCTGCTGCTGCACCCAGGCCGCCAGCAATGCCGCCAGCGCCAGCGACGGCCGCAGCAGCAGCGCGGCCAGCAGTGGTGGCAGGCGCGGCCACCAGGGGGTGGCGGCCGGCGTGGCCGCACGCAGGCAGAGCAGCAGGCCGACCCAAGCGCCCAGGGCGCCGGCCATGGCCAGGCCGATCGGCCCCCACAGCGCCAGCGCCAACACGGCCAGCATGATCTCCAGCGCTGTCCATGCGGCATGGGTGCGCGCGGCTGTCCAGTGGTCGGGCGCCAGCAGCAGGCCCACGCCCAGCGTCGTCAGTGCCATGCCGGCGACCATGCGCAGCAGCATCCAGGGCAGCAACGGCAGCGCCTGGGCCCAGGTGCCGGCCCACAGCTGCGCATCGGCCCAGGCCAGCCAGGCCGGCAGCAGCAGCAGCGGCGGCAGGCAGGCGATGGCCAGCAGCCGGGTCTGGCGCAGCATCGCCTGCCAGCGGGCTGCATCAGCCAGCATGCGCAGGCCCGGCAGGGCGACGCGTGCGGCAGTCTGCACCGCCGCCTGGCTGGCCAGCGCACAGGCGGTACCCGCCAGGCTGTACAGGCCGGCCCAGGCGGCGCCGAACCAGGGCGCCAGCAGCCACAGGTGCATCTGGTCGCGCAGCATCGACAGCCCCGCCACCGCCTGCACCGACGCGCCATCGCGCCACAGCGGCATGCCGGCAGCCGGCCCAGCTGCCGCCGGCGCCGGCAGTGCGCGGGCGGCGGCCACGATCCAGCCAGTGCGCAGCAGCCTGGCCAGCACCACCGCCAGGCCGCAGGCAGCCGCCGGCGCCAGGCCTGCGGCCAGCAGCAGGGCCGGCAAGGCGAACTCCAGCAGCAGCGCGCTGCCCTCCGCACGGCCGACGGTGCCGAAGCAGCCGGCACGCTCCAGCCGCGCCAGCGCCAGCGGCAGCGGCGGCTGGCAGCAGAAATAGGCCGCCGGGCAGACCGCCAGCAGCCAGGCCTGGCCGCTGTCGATGCGCCCGCTGGTGGTCAGCACGGCCGCCACCAGGCACACCAGCACGGCCGCAGACAGCGCCAGCGCCGTCGCCTGCCGCTGCAGGCGCCGCAGGCTGGCGCTGTCGGGCAGACCGTCGCGGCGCACCAGCGCCGTCTTCAGCCCACCGTCGAGCAGCACCACGCCGGCCCGCGCGACGCCCAGCGCCAGCAGCCAGCCTGCCAGCTGCGCCGGTTGCAGCCAGCGCGCATACAGCACCGCTGCGGTGGCCGCCACCAGCACCGCCAGCGCCTGCGCAAACGCCAGTTGCCAGACGCCACGCGCCGGCGGAGATCCTGGCGTCGACATCAGCGCCGGCCCGGCAACACCGACCGCAGCAGCGCCAGCCGCTGCTGGTGGGCGGGGTCGAGCCGGGCCAGCGCCTGGCGGTGGCGCAGCAGCACCCAGGCCGCCACCGCCAGCACGCCGGCCAGGCCGCCTGAGGCAACCCACAGCGGCGGCCGCGGGCTGCTGGGCCATTGCGGCGGCCGCGCCTGGTCGAGCACCTGCAGCGGCACGGCATCGGCGGCTTCGTCCACCCGGGCGGCCTCGACCTGGCGGGCGATCGATTCGGCGAGTGTCTCGGCATAGCGGAACTCACGCAGCCGGCCGACGAAGGCGCCGTCGCCACCGCCGCGCGGCACTTCCAGCGCCGCCAGCTGCTGGCGCAGCGCGGCCAGCTCGGTGAGCTGTTGCTGCACCTCGGCGCTGCCGTCGGTGCGCACCCGGCGGGCGGCGGCCAGCCGCAGTTCGGCGCCAGCCACTTCGGCGCTGAGCCGGCCATAGCGCTCGGCGGCGGCGGCCGGCTGGGCGCGCAGCGCGGCGCGGTCGAAGCCGCTGCTCTGCAACTGCTGCTGTGCGGCGGCCAGCGTCTGGCGTGCCCGCTCCAGTTGCGATTCATAGAACAGGCGGCGCTGGCGCGCCTCGTCCAGCGCGAAGGCTTGCAGCATCTGGCGCAGCTCGACCACGTACTGGTTGGCGATGGCCGCCGCGCGCTGCGGCATCTCGTCCTGCACCGTGATCTGCACCAGGCCGTCACGCCGGCCCATGCCGACGGCGACGCGGCGCGCCAGCTGCTGCTGCGCCTGGATGCGGAAGTCCAGCCCCCAGGCGCGCTGCAGCTCGAAACGGTCGAGGATGCGGTCGGTCATCGACTGGCTGCGCAGCATGGTCACGTACAGGTCGATGGCACTGCCGCCGCCGCCGCCGCCGACCAGCCCCGCCAGCGCCGGCAGCGCACTGGAGACCACCGACTGCGACGGCCGCAGCAGCGGCTGCACCACGAAACTGGCCGTGCCGGTGAAGCGCAGCGGCTGCACCATGCTGAGCCCGAAGCCCAGCAACGCGCCCAGGAGCAACCCGCCCAGCAGGCGCCAACGCCGGTGCCACAGCGGCAGCAGCACCTCCAGCAGGCCCAGGCTGTGGGCCGGTGCCGGGGCTGCAACCAGGTCGTCGCCGCCGACCGGCGGTGCGCGGTCGGGGCTCATCGCACCGCCAGCAATGCGGCCACGCCCAGGCCCAGCTGGTAGAGCACCTGGGTCCAGTCCTTGGCGTTCTGCACCAGGCGGCTGGCGGCGGGCTGCTCGGGCACGAACACGGTGTCGCCGGGCAATGCCGGCAGGCCGCCGAGGCGGCCGCTGCGCATCCAGCGGCCGTCGCCGGCCACCACGTCGCCATTGGCGCGCACGACGAAGGCGGCGTCGGCGTCGGCACGCTCGCGCGGGCCGCCGGCGCGGCTCAGGTAGTCCTGCAGGTTGCGGCCCGGCACATGCAGGAAGCTGCCCGGGTTGTAGACGCTGCCGAACACGCCGACGCCCTGGCTGCGCGGCGGCACGTGGATCTGGTCGCCGTCTTCCAGCGGCACCGGCGGCAGCGCGCTGGCGTCGGGCGCCAGCTCCAGCACCAGGCGCCCTTCGGGCTGGCGCTCGCGCAGGCGTGCCAGCAGGTCGCGTGCGGGCTGGGCCGGGTCGCTGCCACCGGCGGCGCCGGTAGGCCGGGCGCCTTCTTCCAGCAGCGAGGTCTCCAGCTCGCGCAGCGCACGCTGGTAGTTCTGCTCCTGCAGCCGGCGCACGCTCTCGCGCCGCAGCGCGGTGCCGAACAGCAGCGCCGACGCGGTGGGGCCGCCGGCCAGGGCCAGCGCCTCGTCGAGGTGCGCGCCGGGGGCCAGCAGGTAGTCGCCCGGGCGGTTCACCTCGCCGCTGATGCGCACCCGGCGGTTGCGCAGCTGGGTGGGGCCGTCGACCAGCGCGCTGGCGCCGGCACGCAGCAGGTCGCCGTCTTCCAGCGCCAGGCCCAGGTCGCGTGGCAACTGCAGCAGCACCGGGCCCCGGCCGTGGCGCTGGCCCATGCGTTCGAGCATCAGCGCGCTGCGGTCGGCCACCGGTGACAGGCCGCCGGCCAGGCGCAGTGCATCGCCCACCGTTTCGCCCGGCAGGATTTCCAGCACGGCGGCGCGGTTGACGTT
Source organism: Burkholderiales bacterium (assembly GCA_038246615.1). Lineage (GTDB taxonomy): Bacteria > Pseudomonadota > Gammaproteobacteria > Burkholderiales > Burkholderiaceae_C > Pseudaquabacterium. The sequence goes on along the minus strand of JBBRVT010000139.1, from coordinate 5,318 downwards.
GCCCAGCACCGCCACCTGCGCGCCGGCCGCCTCGACATGCAGCACGTCGCCGGGCTGCAGCATGCGGTCGTCGCGCCGGCTGCCGGTCTGCAGCAGCTGGTACATGTCGAAGTCGACCACCGGCCGGTCGTCGCGCAGCAGGCGCACCCGGCGCAGGCTGCCGGCGCCGGCCTGGCCGCCGATGCGCGACAGCGCCGCGCTGATGGTGGTCAGCGGCGGCAGCACCAGTTCGCCCGGCCGGTCGACGAAACCGGTGATGCGCACCGGCACCGGGCTGGGGTCGGTGACGGCGGCAGTGAGCTGATAGTCCTTGAACACCGTGTCGAGCCGCTGGCGCAGCAGGCCTGGCAGGTCGTGCAGGCTGCGACCGGCCACCGCCACCGGGCCGACGCGCGGCAGCGTGATGCGTCCGGCACGGTCGACCCGCAAGGCCCACTGGCCGTCGAGGCTGCCCCAGACCGTGACCGCCACCTCGTCGCCGGTCTGCAGCACATAGTCGGCAGGCACCCGTTGCGGCAGGGCCGGCAGCGGCGTTGGCGGCCGGGCGTCGGTGCCCAGGCGCAGCACCGGTTTGCCGCCATTGGCGACGGTGGCCAGTTGTTCGAAGGCCGAGGGTTCGCGCTCCGGTACCGGCACCGGCGCTGGCGGCGCTGGCGCTGGCACCGGCGGCGGCAGCTGGGCGCGTGGTGTTGCGCCAGGCTGCGGGGGCGGCTCGGGTGCCTGCTGGCGCGCGATGGCCTCGGCCGGCACCAGCCGGGTGATGGCAGGCACCTCGGTCTGCGCCCACGCCGGCGGCAACATGCAGACGGCGGTCAACCACACCGACCGCCCGACGCGCTGCGCAGACGGCCACCCACCCACCCGCCGCAGCGGGCGCAAACACTCTTTCGACATCGGCCGGTTTATCGCCGGCTTGTGTGGCGTGGTTGTGTCAGTTGGCGCCGGCCCCCGATTCAGGGGGTCGGCCTGGCCGGCCGGCGGCACTTGCCGGCCTTCTCGTCGGCGGGGCTGCAGTCGGGGTCGATCGGCACCTCGCCGAGGCCGAGCAGGTCGACGGTGAGCAGGGCGTTGCGTGTGCGGCCCTCGGCGGCCGATTGGGCGCCGCCCGCTGCCGCTGCGGCACCGGCGTCGGCATTGCTGGCCGGTGCCGACACGGCCACCGGCGGTGGCGCTGCCACCACCGCCGCCGCGCCGCTGGCCGTGCCGGCGATGTTGTCCGCCCCCTGCACAGCCGCCGCCAGCACCAGCGTGGGCGCGCGGATGAAGGCATCCAGCGCCAGGATCTCGCCAAAGGCGGGATAGAGGCCGATGGTGCCGCTGCGCACCCCGGCGCCATTGGCCAGGATGGCCAGACCGCTGCCGGTGGTGGCCGCAGGCACCTCGAACACCACGCCGTCCACGCCGCGCCGTGCGGCCAGGGGCGGGGCCGCCACGGCGGTGTTGGCGCCACGGCCCGAATCGATGTCGCCGCTGGACGACCACAGGCCCATGTTGCCCGAGCCCACCACGAACACCCGCTGGGTGTTGACCTGGAAGTCGTCGCGCGCATAACCGACGATGTCGCCACCGCCGAGTGCGATCACGCCGCGCGCCTGGCCGTTGTTGTCGGTCTGCTTCAGGCCGACGTTGATGGCACCGCCCGGGTTCAGCAGGCTGATGTCGCCACCGCGTTGCGTGACCACCGCACTCTGGGTGAGCTGCAGCTCGCCGTTGCGTGCCAGCACCGGCGTGTCGCCGGGCCAGACCGTCTGCACGACGAAGCTGCCCTGGCCGGCCAACTCGGCCGCCAGGAAGCCCTGGTCGAACAGTGCCAGGCGCATCGGCAGTGCCAGGCGACCGAACTGGGCGGCCGCACTGGCGGCGCTGCCGAGCTCACCGGCCAGCACCTGCTGGCGCCAGCTGTCGAACAGCCTGCCGTTGCGGGCCTGCAGGGCGGCCCGCCAGGCTTGCGCCGTCGGGTCGCCGGTTGGCAGCGCGTCCAGACTGGCCGGGCTGCGGCCGAACGACCTGGCCGCCCAGTCGCGCCAGCCGGCTTGCACCTGTGCCAGGCTGGCCTGCCGCGCCTGCACGGCGGCCGTCGTGTCGATCTGGTCGAAACGCAACGCGCGGATGCTGTCCAGGTAGCCGCGCAGCGCCGCGCCCGACAGCGACTCGCGCCCGGGCAGCAGCAGCGGCTGCTCGGCGGCCAGCGCGGCATCGCCGGCCGCCAGCAGATCGGTCTGGCGGCGCGCGAACCCGGCGCGCAGCTCGGCCTGCACCGCCGCCGCCGTGGGCGCGGCGTCGGCGAGGTAGCGGAGGCCGAATTCGGCAGCCAGCACCCGCTGGCCGAACGCTGCCTGTACCTTGGCGGGGAAGCTGTTGAACAGCGCCCAGGCAGCGTCGAAGTCCAGCGCCTGCCCGTTGGCCACCTGGCCCCGCACCTCGGCCAGCAGCGCCGCCCGGTGGCCGGCGGCACGCTCGGCATCCACCCACGCGCCGGCCTGCAGGTAGCGGGCGGCAAAGGCCGGCAAGTCCAGCGTGCCGGCTGCTGCCGCCGTCAGCCGCAGTGCTGCGCCCTGCGCCGGCAGCCGGGCGTTGCGCAGGTTGCCGGTGCTGGTGACACCGGCCGAGCTGCCCAGGTCCAGGTCACCACCGGCCACCAGATCCAGCGTGCCCGGCCCGACCAGCTCGACCGCACCACGCTGGCCTGCCAACACATTGCGCCCGGCGGTGATTGCCGTCACATCGTCGGCCGCGCCATGCTGCCCCACCAGCCGCAGGTTGGCGATGTCGGCCCCCGCGCGGATCTCGGCCGGCCCGGCCAGCCGCAACACCCCGGCGCCCAGGGCCGGCTGGGCGATGCTGCCGCCGGCCTGCAGCCGCACCGGCGCAGCGCCGGCAGCCAGCAGGCCCTGGCGAGGCAGGGCGTCGTTGAGCGTGCCGACGATGGTGCTGCCCACGCCGGTGAAGAGCTGGCTGGCGCCCACGGCCGACAGCGGGCGGCTGAAGATCGGCCACAGCGCCAGGTCGGTGTCGGCTTGCGCCAGCGTGGTGTTGGCCGAACCCTCGCCCAGCGTCAGGTCACCGGCCGCCCAGACCGACAACGCGCCCCGGGCAGCAGGGAACAGCAGCGCACCGGTGCTGTCCTCGGGCATCAGGCGCGCACCGCCGCCCAGCGCCGCCAGGTGCAGCACCGGCGGCAGCACCCGCAGCAGGTTCTCGGCACCGCTGGTGCTGACCAGGCCAAAGGCGCCCAGCAGGCTGGAGCCCAGGCCGCCCAGCAACTGGGCGTCCCCGGTCAGGCTGCGCAGGGCCAGGCCGGCGCCGTCACCCCAGGTGTAGTGGTAGCCCGACTGCGGCGCCCGGGTGTCGGCGGTCGACGGCGGCGCGGCCGTGGGGTTGAAGCTGCCGGCGATGGCCGCATCGCCCCGGGCCTGCACCTGCCACTGGCCGCCGCTCATCTGGGCCAGCACCGGTGCATCCAGCCGCACATTGGCGGCCAACGCGCCCAGCGCACCACCGGCGCGCAGCCGTCCTTCGCCGGCACCCACCAGGAACTGGCCGCCCAGCAGGTCGCGGCCCGCCTCCACCGTGAGGTCGCCACCCGCCACGGTGAACAGGCTGGCGTCGGCCATGACGCGGTTGTCGGCCCAGCCCTGGGTGGGCGTGAAGACCTGCAGGTTCAGCACGTCGCGGCCGGCACTGGCCACCAGGCTGCCGCCGCCGAAAGACGCCAGCGTCTGGCGGAAGCGGTTGAACTGCGGCCACCAGCCCAGGTGCGAGCCGGTGGCGTAGAGGCTCTCGTCACGGGTGTCGGGCTGGCCGCTGCGCCACAGCCAGTTGTTGACCAGTTGGGTCGCCTCCGGGGCCACGATGTCACGCCCGGCATGCAGCGCCAGGCGACCGCCCTGTTCGGTGAACTGGGGCCTGGCCGATTGCGCAGCGAACAGCGCCGCCACGCTGCCGTCCGTGTCGGCCAGCGCCCGGCCGGCCACATAGACCTGGGCGGCTGCGGTGGTGCCGCTGCCGGCCGCCAGCCGGATGTCGCGGCCAGCAGCCAGCGCGATGCTGCCCGCTCCGGTGCGCAGCAAGCGGCCGGCGTTGAGCAGCAGGTCGCCACCGCTGGCAGCATCGCCGGGGCGCTCGACCACGGCCAGCGGCGCGGCAGCGCCGAGGTCGGCACCGCCGGCCAGCCGCAGCGACCAGGCCCGCGTGCCGGCGCCCAGCGCGGCGGTGTTGGCCGCACTGGCAAAACCGTCGCTGATGGAGCCGTTGAACACCAGGTTGCCGGCCGCGCGCAGGCTGAGGAAGCCGGCCTCGCCGCCGCGGCCGGCGTCGTGCAGCGGCCAGTCGGCGCTGACGGTCAGGTCGCCGTTGGCGCGCACCTCCACGCCAGGGGCCAGCCGCACCCGGCCCGAGGCCTGGTCGGCGCCCGATACGCCCAGGCTAGTCAGCACCGCAGGAGCTGCGGCCGCCAGGCGCGCGCTGTCGCTGCCCACGCTGGCCTGGCCCAGGGTGCCGGTGCGGTTGGCGCCGGTGCCGACCAGCGCACTGCTGCCGGCCGCGATGGCCGTGATGTCGCGGCTGATGCCGCCCACCGTCACCTGGCGGTAGACCTGCACCGCCTCCAGCGCCACCTCGGCCGCAGCGAGCTTGTCGGCCTGCAGCGGATCGATGGCCACCGACTGTCCGTCGCTGCCACGCGCGGCACGCAGCACGATGCGGCCGTCCGCCGCATCGTCGCCTCCGGCCTGCACCGTGGCATCGGCGCCGAGGCGCAGGCGCCCGGCCCTTGAAAAAACGCTCCGGCGGGACTGTAATGAAATCGATTATTTTAAAGTGATGCGTTGAGATCGATTGGCATTGTGGGAAACGCGAAAAAAGGCGCCTGACGAGGACGTTATTATTTGCCAAACCTCGACAGGATGATGGCGTGGCTCCCGTTTCTGCGGAGTGTCTGTCGGTAAGTCATGGAACAATCTGACGCTTCGAGTCGAGTGCATTCATCAAGAGAATCTAGTTTCTGCCATTTTTGTGGCGGATATCTGATAACTTGATTGTCGTCCTATTTCATGTTGGATTGTATTGTCTTGCTGGAGATGGCTGCCATGCCATCATGTGAGTGAATGCTGCATGCCGACTAATATACAGACGGTTAGGTTGATTGATTGATTAGATCTATCGAGCTACAAATTGATTGATTGATTGATTGAGTGATCGATCGATCGATCGATCGATCGATCGATTGATTGATCGAGTGAGTGATCGATTGATTGATTGATTGATTGATTGATCGATTGATTGATTGATTGATTGATCGATTGATTGATTGATTGATT
>JBBRVT010000138.1:0-10052 GCA_038246615.1 Burkholderiales bacterium | reverse complement strand
CGCAGCGCCATCCAGTCGCCCGAGAACAGCCGGTCGGGCATGCTGACGGTGTTGCGCACCTCCACGTCCAGGTGTCGGGGATCGGCGGCGATAACGGCAAACCGCTCGCGCAGGCGAAACGGCTCGCCCTCGATCAACTGCACGAAGTGGCCGTCCAGGAAGATCAGGCCGCCGGTGAGACCAAATCGGCTGTTGCGGTTGTGCGCACTGCGGATGATGTGGTCCACGTCGTGCGAACCCAGGCCGGCGCGGGCCTGGCTGACATGCGGCAGGCGTTCGAACAGGGCTCAGCCCCCCTGCGCGGGTGCCATGGGCAGCGTGCGGATCAGGTCGGCGATCTCGGCCGCAGGTCGCGGTCGGCTGAAGAGGAACCCTTGCACCTCGGCGCAACCCTGGTCCCGCACTGCCTGCAGTTGTGCGGCCGTCTCCACCCCCTCGGCGGTGGTGGACATGCCCAGGCCCCGGCCGAGATCGGCAATGGCGCGGATGATGGCCCGCGTGCCCGGATTGGACTCGGCATCGCGCACGAAGGAGCCGTCGACCTTGATGCGGTCGAACGGGAAGATGCGCAGGTAGCTGAGCGACGAATAGCCGGTGCCGAAGTCGTCCAGCGCCACCCGCACGCCGCGGCTGCGCAGTTCGTGCAGCGTGGCCAGCGCCTGCTGCGTGTCTTGCAGCACCACGCTCTCGGTGATCTCCAGCTCGAGCCGTCGTGCCGGCAGGCCGCTGGCCTGCAGTGCCGCCAGCACGTCAGGCAGCAGGCCGCCATGGCGGAACTGCACCGCCGACACATTGACCGCCACGTGCACGTGTGCAGGCCAGGCCAGCGCGTCGCAGCAGGCCTGCTGGAGCACCCAGCGGCCGATGGGCACGATCAGCCCGGTTTCCTCGGCCAGTGCGATGAAGTCGAGCGGCGACACCAGGCCGCGCTGCGGATGGTGCCAGCGCAGCAGCGCTTCGACGCCATGGACGGCATGGCGATCGGTGTCGATCTGCGGCTGGTACACCAGAGCGAACTCCTGGCGCTCCAGCGCCAGGCGCAGATCGGCTTCCAGGCCCCGGCGCGACTGCATGCGCGCATCCATCTCGGGCTCGAAGAAGCGCAACGTGCCCCGGCCGTCGGTCTTGGCCCGGTACATCGCCATGTCGGCGTTCCTGAGCAGGGTTTCCGGGTCGCTGCCGTCGAAGGGTGCGACTGCGATGCCCACGCTGGTGCCGATGTGCACCGGCTGCCCGTCCAGGTCGAACACCAGCGCCAGCGCCTCGATGATGCGCCGCGCCAGCGCCGTGCCGCTGCCGGGCTGCGGCACGCCGCATTGCACCAAACCGAACTCGTCGCCGCCGAGGCGCACCACCAGGTCGGTCTCGCGTGCACAGGCACGCAGCCGCGTGGCGACCTGCTTGAGCAGCGCGTCGCCCGCCGCATGGCCGAAGGTGTCGTTGACCGGCTTGAAGCGGTCCAGGTCCAGGCACAGCAGCGCCAGTTCCTCGCCGCGGGCGTTGCGGATGAAGGCGCGGTCCAGTTCTTCGCGCAGCACGGCGCGGTTGGGCAGACCGGTCAGCGTGTCGTGCCGTGCCATGAAGGTGATGCGCGACTGCGCCTGGCGCAGCGCCGTCACATCGTCGTGCAGCGCCACGCAGCTGCCGTCGGCACGGCGCGACACCACCACCTCGACGATGCGGCCGTTGTCGAGCTCCCATTCGCGCCGCCGCGTGCCTTCGCTGCCGGGCAGCGGCCTGGGCTGGTCGCGGCTGCGCTCGGTTTCGGTGCCCGGCGTCAGCGCGATGATCTCTGCAAAGGTGGTGCCTGGCCGCACTGCTGCCGGCGGCAGCGACCAGATCTCGCGGTAGCGCGCGTTGGCCAGCACCAGCCGGTCCCGGCCGTCGAATGCGCACATGCCGTAAGGAAGGCGCTCCAGTGCGTCGCGCAGCAGCACGTTCTCATCGCGCAGGCGCAGCAGTTCCTCGGCTGGCGAGGCGGCTGCGGGCAGGCGCTGTTCCAAGAAATCAGGCATCACAAGATAGCGCGGCGCAAAAGCCATCGCTCACGACCACGGTGCCGGCAAAGTGTATCGATCGCAGGCTGGCCCGGGCGCGAAGAAGACATGCCATCACCGCCCATTTGCCGATGAAGGCTGCCGATCCTGCAGATCCTGCCGGTCCTGCCGGTCCTCCGCTGAGCGCCGATGGAGGCCCGTCAAGCCAAGTGCCGTCTACTTGGCCGTACCCCACAACTGCGCCAGCCGCGCGTCGCGGCCGCAACTGCTGCGGTAGTACTGGTAGCGCAGCTGGTTCTTCTTGTAGTAATCCTGGTGATAGTCCTCGGCCGGGTAAAACGCACCGGCGCGTTCGATGGTGGTGACGATGGGCTCCTTGAACGGCTTGCTCTTGTCCAGCGCGGCCAGGGAGGCCTTCGCGGCGGCCAGTTGCGCGTCGTCGTTCGCGAAGATGGCGGTGCGGTAAGGCGAGCCGACGTCGCAGAACTGGCGGTCTTTGGTCGTCGGGTCGATGCTGCGCCAGAAAGTGGCCAGCAGTTGCTCGTAGCTGACCTTGGCCGGGTCGTAGACGATCTGCACCACCTCGGCGTGGCCGGTGGTCTTGGCCGTCACCTGCTTGTAGGTAGGGTTGGCGACCGTGCCGCCGGTGTAGCCCGAGGTGGTGGAGACCACGCCCGGCACCTTGTCGAAGTCAGCCTCCACGCACCAGAAGCAGCCGCCGGCAAAGGTGGCCTTGGCGGTGGCCTGGGCCTGGACGGCGGCGCTGGTGAGCAGCGCCAGCGCCATCGCAACCACCGTGATGGCGCTCATGCCGCCACCTCGAAGCGCAGTGCCACGCCGTTGTTGCAGTAGCGCAGCCCGGTCGGCTTCGGCCCGTCCTTGAACACATGGCCGTGGTGGCCGCCGCAGCGTGCACAGTGGTACTCGGTGCGCGGCAGGATCAGCTTGTAGTCGGTTCGCGTCTGCAGTGCGCCCGGCAGCATGTCGAAAAAGCTCGGCCAGCCAGTGCCGCTCTCAAACTTCATCGTGTGGCTGAACAGCGGCAGGTCGCAGCCCACGCAGTGGTAGGTGCCGGGGCGCTTTTCGGCGTTCAGGGCGCTGCTGCCCGGGCGTTCGGTGCCCTCGCGGCGCAGCACGTCGTACTGCGCGGCGCTGAGGCGGGCGCGCCATTCGGCGTCGGTCAACGTCAACCGCGCAGGGCGTGTGGTGGCGGGTGTTGCGGCGGCGGTGGCAGGTGTGGCGGCATTGCCCGGCGCAGTTTGCGCTGCGGCGCCGAAGGCGGAAAGCCATCCGAAGAGCTGGCGTCGTGTCATGAGAACTCCTGTCTGCCCGTCACCATAGCGCAGGTGAGGCGACTGCGCACGCGCCGCGAAGCCGCACACGAACCCGGGGCAGATCAGCACCTGCGCAGACGCGCCGCCGAGCGGTGGGTGTCGCAAGCAGAACAGCGTTGGTAGCTCCTGCCGCAGCAGCCGCAGCCGCAGCCGCAGCCGCAGCCGCAGCCGCAGCCGCGTCAATCCTGCGTGATCTTGCGGTCCTTGACGATGACCGCATAGCGGTCGCGGTCTTCCTGGATGACGCGGCCGAACTGCGCCGGCGTCAGCACATGCGGATCGGCGCCCAGCGCCCGGATGGCCGTCACCACATCGGGCAGGGCCAGGGCGCGGTTGATCTCGGTGTTCAGGCGCTCGACCACTGGTGCGGGCATGCCTGCCGGGGCCCAGAAGCCATGCGTGGTGCCGGCGTCGAAGCCCTTCAGCCCCAACTCGTTGAGCGTCGGTGCGTCCGGGTACAGCGGCGACCGTTTGGCGCTGCCCACGGCCAGCAGCCGCAACTTGCCTGCCTTGATGTGCTGGAAGGCGATGCCGGGGTCGAAGGCATAGTCCAGCCGCCCGCCCAGCAGGTCTTGCAGCGCCGCGCCCGAGCCCCGGTACGGGATGTGCACGGTGAAGATGCCGGCCTGCGACTTCATCATCTCGCCGGCGATGTGCGGGCTGGTGCCGTTGCCCGGCGAGCCGTAGGTCAGCTTGCCGGGGTTGGCCTTGGCATGCTTGATGAAATCGGCAAAGTTGCTGAACGGCAGGTCGCTGCGCGCCACCAGGAACAGTTCCAGCCGCGCCCCGCCGGCCACCGGCACCAGGTCCTTGCCGGGGTCGAACGGCAATTTGTTGTTCAGCAGGGGAACGATGGACATGGCACTGCCAGACGACAGCAGGAAGGTGTAGCCATCGGGCGCTGCCTTGGCTGCGGCGTCGGCACCGACGATGCCCCCGGCGCCGCTGCGGTTGTCCACCACCACCGACTGGCCCAGCGCTTCGGCTAGCGGCCTGGCCACGGCGCGGGCGACGATGTCGGGCGAGCCGCCCGCCGGGAAGTTGACGATCAGCCGCAGCGGCCGGTTGGGCCAGGGCCCCGTTTGCGCGTGCGCGGCCCAGGGCAATGGCCCCAAGGCTGCGCCGGCCATGCAGGCCACACCGGCGCGCAGGAACTGTTTGCGTTGCATCGTCATGTCTCCTTCGTCGTTGATCGTTCGTGCAGCCCGGCCATGCCAGGCGGTCAGGCCACTTCCACTTCCACCAGCATCGGCGCGGTGCATTGCATGGCTTGCGCCAGAACGCCAGGCAAGGCCCGTGCGTCGTCCACCCGCACACCGCTGCAACCATGGCCCGCAGCCAGCGCCACGAAGTCCAGGTCGGGCAGTTCGCAACCTTCCAGTGCAGCGCCCGGCGTGAAGCCGAAGGCCGGCGCAAATTCTTGCAGCGCGGCATAGCGCCGGTTCTTCAGGATGACGATCGCCATCGGCAGGGCCAGTTGCGCGGCGCTCCACAGCGCCTGGATCGCGTACATCGCCGAGCCGTCGCCGATCAGCGCGATCACCCGCCGCCCGGGCTGCGCCAGCGCCACGCCCACGGCGGCCGGCAGCCCATGGCCCAGGCCGCCGCTGCACATGGTGTAGAAGGTTTCGGGCGCGACGATCGGCAGGTGCTGCTGCATCACCGGCCGGGCGCTCGGCGCCTCTTCGACCACGATGCTGTCGGGCGGCCGCACGTCGGCCAGGCACTGCAGGGCCCAGGCGGTGCTCATGCGCTGGCCCGGCGGCGGCGGCTCGACGCGGGCGGTGGCGCGGCGCGGCGCCGGCATGGTGCGGCGCGGGTTGATTGCCGCCGCCGGCCGCGCCAGCAAGTCCAAAATTGACAGCCGGACGCTGCCCAGCACCGACATGCCCAGCGGGGCCCAGGCCGCTGTCTGCGGGTCTTCGGTCAGCTGGAACAGGCTGGCGCCTTCGGGGATGTGCGGGCCGTGGCCTTCGACGTGGTAGGTGAAGGCTGCGGCGCCCACGGCCAGCACCAGGTCGTGGCCCTGCAGCTGCTGCACGATGCGCTCGCGCATCGCTGGCAGAAAACCGGCAAACAGCGGGTGGTCCTGCGGGAAGCCATGGCGCCCGGACATCGGCGCCACGAAGACGCGGGCCCGGTGCCGCTCGGCCAGGGCCAGCAGGTCGTGCCAGGCGGCGTCGCGGTCCACCACCGCGCCGACCACGAAGGCCGGGCGCTCGGCGGCGTCCAGCGCCTGGCCCAGGCGGTCCAGCAGGTCGGGCTGGGGCCGCAGGGCGGTGCTGACCTCGCGCCTGGCCAGCGGCTCGGTCAGCGCCGTCCAGTCGTCGGCAGGAATCGACACCAGCACCGGCCCGCACGGCGGCATCACCGCCAGGTGCAGCGCACGGGCGATGGCCAGCGGCACGTCCTGCGCGCGCGCCGGCTCCACGCTCCACTTCACATACGGTTTGGGCAGTTCGGTGGCCTGGGCCGAATGCAGGAAGGGGTCGAACGGCAGGATGCTGCGCGCCTGCTGGCCGGCGGTGATGACCATCGGCGTGCGGTTCTTGAAGGCGGTGAAGATGTTGCCCATCGCATGCCCCACGCCGGCTGCCGAATGCAGGTTCACGAAGCTGGCCTGGCGCGTGGCCTGGGCGAAGCCGTCGGCCATGCCGACGACCACCGCTTCCTGCAGGCCCAGCACATAGCGAAAGTCACTCGGGAAGTCGAGGAACAGCGGCAGCTCGGTCGACCCCGGGTTGCCGAAGATGTGGCGGATGCCGTGCGCGCGCAACACGTCGAGCACGGCTTCCCGCACGCTGACCAGCGCTGTGGCGTGGGGTGCCGGTGGCGGCATCGGTTCGGGCAATCGGGGCTCCTGGCTGCTTGACGGGTTACGCAGTATCTGCGGCAGCCTCTCATTCGGCCATAGGATGCAGCGACTAAGCGACATGCGCGCGATGCATGTCAAGGACATCGACCTGAACCTGCTGCGGCTGTTCGACGCTGTCTACCGGCTGGGCAGTGTCAGCCGCGCTGCCGAGGCGCTGGACCTGTCGCAGCCCGCCGCCAGCCAGGGCCTGACACGGCTGCGGCGGTTGCTCGCCGACCCGCTGTTCACACGCGCGCACGGTGGCGTGCGGCCCACGCCGCGCGCCGAGCGGCTGGCGCTGGCGGTGCAGAGCGCCATCGGCCTGCTGCAGGCGGCACTCAGCGAGGGCGAGGCCTTCGACCCCCAGGGCACACCGCTGCGCCTGCGCCTGCACCTCAGCGACATCGGCGAGGCGCGCTTCCTGCCCCCGCTGATGCTGGCCCTGCGCGCGCAGGCGCCGCTGTCTCAGGTGCTGAGCCAGACCCTGCCGCAGCACCAGATTGCCGATGCGCTGGACGCCGGGAAGATCGACTTCGCGATCGGCTTCCTGCCCGGCGTGCGCGCCACCCAGCGCCAAGAACTGCTGCGCGACCGCTACTGCGTGCTGCTGCGCGCCGGCCACCCGCTGGCCGCAGCCAGGCCGACGGCGGCGATGCTGCGCCGGCTGGACTTCGTCGCGGTGCACACCCATTCCGAGACCCTGCGCATCCTGCAGCAACTGCAGCTGCAGGACCGCCTGCGGCTGACCTTGTCGAACTTTCTGGCGCTGCCGGGCATCGTGAGGCGCACCGATCTGGCAGCGCTGATGCCGCACGCCATCGCGCGCGACATGTTCATCCCCGGCGACCATGCGCTGCTGCTGCCGGCCCTGCCGCAAGGCGATTTCAGCGTGGCACTGCACTGGAGCCGCCGCTTCGAAACCGACCCGGTGCACCGCTGGGCGCACCAGTTGCTGGTGGCGCTGTTCGGCACGACCTGAAGGGCGGGGGTGTGCGGCGCAGCGCCGAGCCGCCGGGCAGGTGGTGCCCAAGTGCGGGATTGCCGGAGTTGACGCACACCTGGCGAGCGCGCCGGCGTTTCCCCATGCGCGCCCCACCCTTGCCGCTGGCCATCTGGCCGGCCTTACCGCGCGCAGCCTTCAGGCGGCCAGCCGCGCCAGCAAGGCGCCGGCCGACAGCAGCGCGGCGAACCAGAGCTCCAGCCGGAAGGTGCGGAACAGGATCGCGTTGAAGGCCTGCCCGGGCGCGCAGCGGGCGAAGTCGCGCCGCAACTGCACGGCTGCGGGCAGCAGCAGCAAGGGCAGCATGAATGGGAGCGCCAGCGCCATCTGCCCGGTCTGCCCGGCCATCAACGGCATCAGTGGCACCAGCACAAACGGCCCCAGCAGCAGCGCCGTGTACAGGTGCAAAGAGGCCCGTGCGCCGAAGGTCACGGCGAAGGTCCGGCGGCCCACCAGGCGGTCGTGCGCGATGTCGCGGTGGTTGTTCACCGCCAGCGCCGCCGCCGCCAGCGCGCCGATCTCCACCGCAGCCAGCAGGCTGGCGTTGGCCACCTGCCCGGTCAGCACCCAGTCGGTGCCCGGCACGGCCACCAGGCCGAAGAACACGAACACCGTCAGTTCGCCGAAGGGGGTGTAGGCAATGGGTCTGGGCCCGCCCATGTAGGCCAGTGCCGCCACCAGTGAAGCCGTGCCGATGGCCAGCACCGGCCAGCCGCGCCAGGCCACCAGCGCCACGCCGATGGCGGTGGCTGCCAGCCCCGCCACCAGGATGCCGGCGCGCACCTGGCGCACGCTGAGCCAGCCGTTGGCGGTGGCGCGCGGCAGCCCGCTGCGGGTGCCGGTGGTTTCGCCGCCGCGCACGGTGTAGCCGACGTCGTTCTGCAGGTTGGTCACCACCTGCACCAGCAGCGCCGCGCCCAGCACCAGCAGCGCCGCCATGGCGTCGATGGCGCCGTCGCGGGCGAAGCCCAGCGTGGCGCCCACCAGCACCGGGCTGAAGGCCACCAGCAGGCTCTGCGGCCGGATGGCCACCAGCCAGGCGGCGGCGCCGCGGTTCCTCATGACCGTGAGAGCCCCCCAGCGTTTCCTCATGGGCCTTCCGCTCATGCCCGTTCGACGCGCCCGACTGCGCCAGCCCGTCGTTGCAAATGCGCTGTGCCAACCCGAAGCCCGGCAGCCTCCCGCGCTGCGAGCAGCAGCGTCGGGGCGGCTGCTGTTGGCCGGGTGGCGCAGACGCCCAGCGCGGCGATGGCGATGGAAGGTGCTGGCAGGCCTGCGGCCATGGTCGATCTCCGGGTGCGGTTGTCGTGCCAACGATTGAACCCGTGCGTTTCGGCCGGGTGCTTGACGCAGCACAAGGCAGTGACAAGGCTCGCTCAGGCCATGGCAGCGATGTCGCCGGATTTCGGCCGCATGGCGAAGGTGCACCACCAACCCCGAAGGGACCTATCGAGTGTCGAAGCGCGACTGGATGATGTGGGCCGCCGTGGCGGTCCTGGCCGTGGGTTCGCCGCTGCCGGCCCGGGCCGCAGACACACCCGCCAGCCTGGCCGGCGTGAAGGTCGCACTGCGGCACGACGAGCTCGGCAGCATGATCCAGGCGCTGGGTTCGATGCAAGAGCGGCTGTCGGCCCTGGTCGGCGCGGTGCGCCAGTCGGCCGAGGGCATCCAGGTGGCGTCCACCGAGGTGCGGCACAGCGCCGATTCGGCCCGCCGGGCCAATCAACTGGCCGGGTCGGCTGCCAAAGTGGCGTCGCTTGGCCGGTCGGTAGTGGCGCAGGTGGTGGCGGAGGTGGTCGCGCAGATGGGAGCGCAGGTGGTCGCGCAGATGGTGGCCACGATGCAGGACATCAACACCAGCAGCAGGAAGATCGCCGACATCATCGGCGTCACCAACGGCATCGCCTGCCAGACCAACATCCTGGCGCTGAACGCCGCCGTGGAAGCAGCGCGCGCCGGCGAGCAGGGTCGCGGCTTTGCGGTGGTGGCCAGCGAAGTGCGCAGCCTGGCCCAGCGCTCTGCCGCAGCGGCGCGCGAGATCAAGACGCTGATCGGTGCGTCGGTCGACGAGGTCGAATCGGGCGCGGCTGGTGGCCGACGCCGGCTCGACCATGACCGGGATCGTGAGTTCGGTGCGCCGCGTCAGCGATGTGATCGGCGAGACCACGGCCGGCGCTTCGCAGCAGTCCGACGGCCCGGGCGTCGTCAACGCCTCGGTGGCGCAGCCCGATCAGATGACGCAGCAGAACGCCGCGTTGGTGAAACAGTCTGCCGCCGCCGCCGAGAGCCTGCGCGAGCAGGCGCAGCGGCTGGCGCAGGTGGTGCAGGCCTTCAAGCTGGCGCGGTAGGGCTGCCGGCCAGCAGTGCTTCGATGGTCTGCTGCACCGCCAGCGCCTCGGCATAGCCCGGCAGGCCGTGGGCCCGGCCCTCGATCAGCGCCACCCACTGGTCGAGCTGGTCGGCCTGGCCGCGTTGGCGCAGCGCGGCGGGGTCGCCCCGGGCCTGCCAGGGGTCGTCGCCCTGGCGCTGCTGCAGGCCGAACCAGTCGCGCAGTTCCACCGCGCCAGTGCTGCCCTGCAGCGTCATGCGGTTGAAGTCGTCCACCGTGCCGGCCACCTGCGCCTGCACCTGCACCGGCACGCCGCCGGCCAGCAGCGTGGCGGTGAGCGCCCGCTCGGCGCTGCGCCCGTCTGCGGGATAGTCGGGCCGGGCCGACAGCACCTGCGCCGGCCCCAGCAAGCGCTGCAGCACGAAGATGAAGTGCGACAGCACCTCGCGGGTGAAACCGCCCTCGGCCCGCTCGGCCAGCCAGGTGCCGGCCGCAGCCTGCCAGGGCCGGGGCCAGCGCGCGAAGGCCAGTTCGATCT
>JBBRVT010000137.1:0-10057 GCA_038246615.1 Burkholderiales bacterium | reverse complement strand
GCTGGACCTGCGCCCGCTGGCCGACGACGCCCTGGCCATGGTGCAGGCCGCCGCCAGCCGGCACGACCTGCACCTGGCCTGTGAAGGCGACGGCGTGCAGGCCTGGGCCGACCGCACCCGCCTGCGCCAGGTGCTGATCAACCTGCTGAGCAATGCCGTCAAGTACAACCGCCCCGGCGGCCAGGTGCTGGTGCGGCTGCTGGCGGCCGACGGCCAGGCGGTGCTGCAGGTGCACGACACCGGCCCGGGCCTCAGCGCCGACGACTGCGCCCAGCTGTTCCAGCCCTTCAACCGCCTGGGCCAGGCCCAGGGGCCGGTGGAAGGCACCGGCATCGGCCTGGCCGTCACCCACCATCTGGTGCGGCTGATGGGCGGCCAGATCACGGTGCAGAGCACACCTGGCGTGGGCAGCTGCTTCAGCGTCAGCCTGCCGGTCCAGACTGTCCAGACCACCCCGACCACCCCGACCACCCGGACCACCGAGGAGCCTCCGCCATGATGCTGTCCATCCGATGCGCTGCACCGCTGGTTCTGGCACTGCTGGCGGCGGCGCCTGCCCATGCCATCCTCGGTGGCGCCGCCACCACCGCCTTCAAGCATGTCAGCAACGGCGTGCAGATCACCGACAACTGGGTGCTCACCGCCCGGCATGTCGGCGGACTGACGGTGAACACGCTCTACAGCAACGGCTGGGGCCAGGCCCAGATCGGCGCACGCTACAACCTCGGCGGCGGTGACTTTCCCGCCAATGACCTGGCCCTGCTGCGGCTGGCCTCGCCGATCGGCAGCGCACCTGCGCTGCAGTTGCTGGCGACCGCGCTGCGGCCCGGCGAGCTGGCCACACCGCTGGCCGCCACCGTCGCCACCGGCAGCAACCAGGTGCCGCGCGGGTTTGCGGCCACTGGCATCACCGGGGTGGTCGACCTGATCGACCCCGACGGTGCGGGCTCCCGGCCGGCGGTGCCGGTGTCCTACCTGATCAGCGTCAACGGCAGCGGCCTGCTGCCCATCGTGCAGGGGGGCGACAGCGGCGGCGCGTTGTTCCTGGGCGCGGTGTCCGACAGCACTGGCGCGCTGCTGATGGGCATCAGCTCGGCCCAGCTGCAAGATGAGACGAAAGCGCCACTCGGCTCGGCCTTCGTGCAGCTGGCCAGCTACCGCAACTGGATCGACGGCACCATGGCCGCCGATCTGACCGACGGCCAGCTGCCCCTCTGGCTGTCGGCGCCGGTGCCCGAGCCAGGCGCCTGGGCGCTGCTGCTGGCCGGCGGCGCCGTGCTGGCCGCCCGCCGCCGCCGGCCCGCTTGTCAGGGCACCAGCTTGCCGTAGAACACCACCGGCCCGGTCGGCTGGCCGGTGGGCGAGCCGCCGGCCGGCTCCACGCTGACGGCCATGTGGTCGATGCGGCTGCCGCGGATGCCGCCGGGCAGCGCCCCGGGCCGCAGCACGGTGGCGCCGTCGGCGCGGATCAGGCCCAGCGACTTCGGCTTGCCCTCGGCCGGTGCCCACCACAGCTCCAGCGTGCGGTCGGTCTGCAGCGCCACCGGCTGCACCGGGCGCGCCACCGCGGCGCGGCCGTCGGCGCTGAAGCTGGCCACCACGCTGCCGGCCACCGCCGGGTCGTTGCCGGTGGTCTGCAGCACCACCATCACCGGCGGCTGCGGCGCGTCGGGCCGCGCCAGCAATACCGCCAGCGACAGCGCTGCCACCGTGGCCAGGCCGGAGGCAGCGCGCCAGAATGCCAGTCCGCGCCACCAGGGCAGCGGCGCCAGTGCGGCTTGATCGGCGGCCGCAGCAGCCGCAGGCCACAGGCGCTGCTCGATGCGGGCCCAGGTGTGGGCCGGTGGCGCCTGCGCGTCGATCACGGCGGTCAGCGGCATCAGCCGGGCCTGCCAGTCGGCCACCGCTGCGCGCAGCGCCGGGTGGCCGGGCAACAGGGCCTCGAAGCGGCGGCGTGCCGCACCGCGCAGGGTGCCGGCCACGTACTGCGCCGCCAGGGCGTCGGCCAGGGTCTTGTTCGCGTAATCCATCTCAGGCTCCGAGCGCGCCGTCACCACCGTCGCGGTGGGCTGCACGTTCCAGACAAGTCTTCAGGGTTGCCAGCGCACGGCGCACCCAGCTCTTCACCGTGCCCAGCGGCTGGGCCAGCTGCTCGGCCACTTCGGCATGCGACAGGCCATCGAAAAAGGCCAGTGCCACGCTCTGCCGTTGCTGGGGGCTCAGGCCCTGCATGCAGTCGCCGAGCTGGCGCGCGTCGCTGGCGCGCTGCAGCAGCGATTCGGGTCCGGGCGCGTCGTCGGCAATGCGCTCGGCCGCGCTGGGTCGCTCGTCGTCGTCAGTGTCGCGGTGCATGGACTCGGTTTGCGGCTGTGCCTGGGCGCGGCGCAGGCTGTCGATCGCCTTGTTGCGGGCGATGTGCGTCAGCCAGGTCAGCGGCTGGGCGCGCTGGGCGTCGAAGCTGCCGGCGGCCTTCCAGGCGCTGACGTAGACCTCCTGCAGCAGGTCGTCGGCCAGGTCGCGGTCGCGCTGGATGCGCAGGATCACCGCGAACAGGTGGCCGCTGCTGAGCTCGTAGACGCGGCGGAACGCGGTGCGGTCGCCCAGCGCGCTGCGCGCCAGCAACTGCGCCAGCTCCTTGCTGCGTTCGGTCCAGTCGATCAGGGGTGTCTTCATCGGGAATCGGCCTTTTGCTGGGTGCCTCGGTGCTGCCGGGGGGCTGCCTACAATCTGCGGCCATGCCGCGATTGAATGAATTTATCCTCACCCTGGCCTGCCGGGATACCACCGGCATCGTCTATGCCGTCTCCGGCCTGCTGTACCAGGCCGGCTGCAACATCATCGATTCACAGCAGTTCGGCGACGTGCAGGGCGAGGATGCCACGGGTCTGTTCTTCATGCGGGTGCATTTCGAGGCGCCCCCGCACCTGGCCGACGCGGCGATGCTGGAGAACCTGTTCAGCCATGTACGCACCCAGCACGGCATGGATGCAGGCTTCCATGCGGTGGCGCAGCGCCCGCGCCTGCTGCTGATGGTGAGCACCCACGGCCACTGCCTGAACGACCTGCTGTTCCGCTGGAAGAGCGGCCAGCTGGCGGTCGACATCCCCGCCATCGTCTCCAACCACCCCACCTACGCCGCACTGGCCGAGAGCTACGGCGTCCCCTTCCACCACCTGCCGCTGCCGCTGGGGGCCGACGCCGCCGCCAAGCGCGCGCAGGAGCAGCAGGTAGAGTCCCTGATCGACCGCGAGCGCATCGACCTGGTGGTGCTGGCGCGCTACATGCAGATCCTCAGCCCCGGGTTCTGTGCTGCGCTGAAGGGCCGGGCCATCAACATCCACCACAGTTTCCTGCCCAGCTTCAAGGGCGCCAAGCCTTACTTCCAGGCCCATGCGCGCGGCGTGAAGCTGATCGGCGCCACTGCGCACTACGTCACGGCCGACCTGGACGAGGGCCCGATCATCGAGCAGGACGTCGAGCGGGTGGACCACGCCATGTCGGCCGAGCAGATCACCGCCGTGGGCCGTGATGTGGAATGCGTGGTGCTGGCCCGCGCGGTGCGCTGGCACGTGGAACACCGCGTGCTGATGAACGGCCACAAGTCTGTGATCTTCCGCTGACCAGGCTGCCAGCACCATGCCCACCGACCAATCCAGAACTGCGCACCTGATGGCCTCGCCCGACGACGTCGAGGCGCAGTTCTACGAGGCGCTGCGCGAGGCCGACCTGGACAAGCTGATGGCCCTGTGGTCCGACGACGACGAGGTGTTCTGCGTGCACCCCGGCGGCCCGCGGGTGGTGGGGCCGCAGGCGATCCGCGCCGCCTTCGAGGCGATCTTCGCCGGCGGCGGGCGCATCCACGCCCACCCCGAGCGGGTGCGCCGCCTGCATTCGATCGACAGTGCGGTGCACAACCTGGTCGAGCGCATCGAGCTGCGCACCGACGCAGGCAGCCGCACCGGCTTCGTGCTGGCCACCAACGTCTACCTCAAGACGGCCCAGGGCTGGCGCATGGTGGCCCACCATGCCAGCCCCGGCACCGCGCAGGAGACACCGGAGATCGTGGAAGCGCCGGCTGTCCTGCATTGATGCAGACCTTCAGCGCCCCCTGGTGGCTGCCCGGCGGCCATGCCCAGACGATCTGGGCGGCCAAGCTGGCGCGCCATGCGCCCGCGCCCCATCCTGTCAGCGCAGCGCGCCCGCGCTGGCGCCGCGAGCGCTGGGCCACGCCCGACGCCGACTTCATCGAGGTCGACTTCCTCGACGCCCCTGCCCCGGCCGGTGCACCGCTGCTGGTGCTGTTCCACGGGCTGGAAGGCTCGTCGGCCAGCCACTATGCCCAGGCCTTTGCGCACTGGGCCACCGCAGCGGGCCAGCGCCTGGCGGTGCCGCACTTCCGCGGTTGCTCGGGCCCGCTGAACCTGGCGCCACGTGCCTACCACTCGGGTGATTTCGAGGAGATCGGCTGGATCCTGGGCCGCTTGCGCGCCTTGACCGCCGGGCCGCTGCAGGTGGTGGGCATCTCGCTGGGCGGCAATGCGCTGCTGCGCTGGGCGCAGGAGGCCGGCGACAGCGCTGCGGCCGTGGCCAGCGCGGTGGCAGCGGTGTGCGCGCCGGTGGACCTTGCTGCCAGCGGGCAGGCCATCGGTCGCGGCTTCAACCGTCAGGTCTACACCCGCATGTTCCTGCAGAGCATGAAGCCCAAGGCGCTGGCCAAGCTGGCCCAGCACCCGGGGCTGTTCGACCGCGACGCCATGCTGGCTGCTGCGGACCTGTACCAGTTCGACAACCTGTTCACCGCGCCGCTGCATGGTTTCAAGGACACCGACGACTACTGGGCCCGTGCGTCGGCCAAGCCGCAACTGGCCAGCATCCGCGTCCCCGCGCTGGTGGTCAATGCGCTGAACGACCCCTTCGTGCCGGCCGCCAGCCTGCCCCGCCCGGGCGAGGTGGGGCGCCGGGTGCAGCTGTGGCAGCCGCCGCACGGCGGGCATGTGGGGTTCCCGCAGGGGCGATTTCCCGGCCACGTGCACACGCTGCCGCAAGCCGTGGCAGGCTGGCTGCAGCAGCACCGCTGAAGCCACCCGACCGGAGACCACCATGGACGATATCGTCAAGGCCGCACTGAAGAAATGGCCCGATGTGCCGCACTGCCACGGCTGGCTGGCGCTGGACGCGCGCGGCGACTGGTACATGCGTGACGAGCGCATCCAGGCGGCCGGCCCGTTCCCGCAGGTCAAGGGCAGCCGCATCGACCACGACAAGCTCAAGGCCTTCATCGCGCGCAACTACCAGGCCGACGCGGCCGGCTGCTGGCACTTCCAGAACGGGCCGCAGCGGGTGTATGTGCAACTGGAGGCCACGCCCTGGGTGTGGCGGGTGCAATGGCCGGACGGCGATGCCGATGGTGATGCCGACGGTGATGCAAGCGGAGAGGCTGGCAGCGTTGCGCGGCCCACCGTCACCAGCCACACCGGCCGCTTGGCGCAGGTGCAGGGCTGCTGGCTGGACGCCGCAGGCCGGCTCTACCTCAGCACCGACCTGGGTCTGGGCCTGGTACACAGCCAGGACATGCTGGACGCCGCCCGTGCCATCGAGCAGGGCCTGTGGCAGCCGCAGCCGCTGGATGCAGACGCGGCGCCGCAACGCTTCGGCTTCGTGCGCAATCCTGCCGCCTGAAGCAGCGGGCATGAAAAAGCCGCCTGCTGGCGGCTTTCGCTCGATCAGCCGCCTGCTGGCAGTTGTCGATCAATCAGCCGCCTGCCGGCGGCTGCCAGCGTGCGCACGCGGTGCAGATCACTTCGATGCGGCAGCCTCGGGCGCCGACGCAGCAGACGCGGTTGTGGCAGCCGGGGCCGCCGGCTCGGCGAACTTGGCGCCGCTCTGGTTGGCCAGGTAGACCACCGCGCGGCCGATCTCCAGGTCGCTGAGCTCGCCGCCGCCCTGGGCGCCCATGGCTCCCTTGCCCTTCAAGGACGAGGTCAGCAAGGCCTCGTAGCCGGTCGCGATGCGTGCGCTCCAGGCCGCTACGTCGGCGAATTTGGGCGCGCCCGCGACGCCCACCGCATGGCAGGCGGCGCACTGGGCGGCGTAAACCTGCTCGCCGGTCTTCAAGACCACGGGTGCCGATGCGTCTTTCAACAAGACCGAGCCCACCGGCTGGATGCGCCGGGCTATCGCCTCGGCCGTCATGCTGTCGCTGCCGGCACCGGTCTTGCCGCCGAAATCAACGAAGTTGACCAGTAAGATGATCACGATGATGGGCACCACGAACGAGGCCACCACGGCGGTGATCAGTTGCTTGGGGGTGCGGATCGGGCCTGCGGGGTTCGCTTCGTGCTCGGTGTGCTGGGCGTCGCTCATGGGGGAGGTCCTCGGGTGGGGCGCGGTGCTGGTGGATCTGCAAGTTTGGGGTGCGCCCGCCAGCTGGACCAGCCGCAAGGCGCCTCAGGCAAAACCCGTGAATTATAGGACGGGGCGGTTTTTCCCGTGGCTCCGAGCGGCAGTGGCGCGCTGTGCCGCTCAGGGCTCTGGCATAGAATGCCGGGCTGTCATCCCCGCTGCGACCGTGGTGAAGTGGATATCATTGGGCCCTCCGAAGGCTTAGTCGCAAGTTCGATTCTTGCCGGTCGCACCAGTCCGCAGTCCCGGCCGGAACGAGAGCTGTGTGACAGGTTGGGCATCAAGTGGCTTCCCCGCCAGCATGCTTAACCGCAAGTCACGCCAGCTCATGGCCAAGCATGGGGATGATGGATGTACAGCCCTCTGAAAACGACGAACGGCTGCTGGATCGCTCCAACAGCCGTTTCGCTTTGTGCCAGAGCCGCCAGAGCCGCCCGAGGCGGCCGGTCCTACCGATAGTCCAGCAACAGCTTCTCCTGAGTCTCGCCGAACGCGGCGCGAATCCGCCCTGCTGCCGCCTCGATCTTGCACAGGAAGGCTTCGCCCATCCGCACGGCGGGAGTCGGGTGTCGCACTGAGCGGTCACCCAGCCCGCTGCGGATGAGGGCCAGCACCGTCCACTCGACGGCACTGGGAAAGAAGTACGCGCCTTCGCCTTTGGCGTTGCAGCATGTCAGCAGCCGGCCGGCGCGAAGAAGCTTTAACCCAGAAAGCCTCGGCCTTGGCGATGGCGGCATCCTGGCGGGCGGTTCGATCAGGTGCAGGTGGGTAGTTTTCATTCTTGTGTCTGACCGAAGTGCACCATTCGATAGTTGATCGATGCACCCACTGCTCCGCCGGTGATCGTTTCCGCGAGGTAGGAGTACTTAATGCTCATATTCCGTCTCTCAAATGGTGCCGCGCAGCGCGACAAACTGGTTGCTTGGGCCTTCCGATCGCACCTCCAACGTCGGACTGTTCGACATCACGTAGCCTAGATGCTGGTCGAGCGAGAACGGATAGAGCGCTGCCGTGGACTGCAGCGTGGCAAGCGCCATGGGCTTGCCGTGATAACGCAACGCTGCCTCGATCAACCACGACGCCTTCATCGGATCCACCACAGCCGTTGGCGCCTGCCGCTCGATGCGATTGCCTTTGGTGACGCGACGTATCGCGCCCCAGTCCACCTGCGTCTGAATGACAGCGCGGGTGGCCGTTTTTATGTTGCCCCGCTCGCCATACAGCTCGCTCATTCGTCGGTGCACTTCCGGCATCGAGCAGTCGCCTTGCATGGCGGTCAGCCGGCCGGTGAACTCGGCAACCTTTCCGAAGTACGGATAGGTTGCCAGGGCTGCTCCCCACGCGAAGCAGGCTGCGTCCCGCTGGGAGTCCGCATCTGAAAAGAGGCCGATGCCGCGATCAATGAAGTCCACCAAGTCGGCTCGGGGCTCCAGGACTAAGGCATTGAGCTTCGTGCGTGTCTTGATCTTGGCCTCGCTTCCAAGGCCAGCGGCATCCAGTAGCTCATTCAACTCATCGATACTGGCCATGCCTGCGCGTACCTTCAGCGCAGCCGCCACCCAATCCAGCTGGATAAAACGGTCGAAGCCAATTTGAGGGACTGCCGGAATCATTCAGTTCAACTCACATAACTAATCTTGACGAAAGGCACCAACAGCTCTTCGACCGAGATGCCGCCGTGGACGACGGCTGGTTCTCCTTGTTGCATGAAGGCTGCGCGTCCGCCGGCAAATAAGGTCATGAAGTTCGCCGGGAGTCCAGCGACATCAAGACGGTAGGTGTTAGGGTTGGCTGCAGCTGACTCGATCACCAAGGCCTCGCTGCGGTAAGTCCGAACGCGCTCACCACGAAGCTCTGGGGCAACACCCTGGTTGGGCCGCCCTTGACCAACCGCTTCCACATTGCCGTGGTCGGCGGTCAAGTAGACGTGGAAGCCTTTGTCGAGCAGCATTGAGAACAGTTGGTCGACGAACCCGCTCTCGCACCAGCTTTCGATCTGTGCGGCGATGCCGCGCTTGCCCAGCACGGCGCCATGCACGATCTCATCGACCGTATCGACCACAATGCCAGCGGCCCTGATGGATGGCGCTGAAATGGCCCCACTTAGCTCCGCCAACTGATCCGTTCGCTTGATGCCCTTGCGGTACATGACCTCATTGGCGCGCAGCCCCTGGTCTTGCCAAAACCGCGACCACTGCATCGGCTCCGGCGAGGTGGACTCGATCGTGTCAGCGAACTCTCGTGGTTTGAGCCCCGAGAACAGCGCTTGCCGGGATACCGACGTCAGGGTTGGGAGCCAGGCAAAGCACGCACCTTCCTCGAAGCCGAGCTTGGGCGCTCGTTTGGCCAGGGCCTCGCGGATCTGAACCCACTGGTCGACGGCAAGTCCATCGAACACCAGCAGGGCAATCTTGGCCTCGCCGGCACCACGCCGCATCGATAGAAAGCGCGGCACGTGGTGCACCATGACCGGCCCCTTGGCGACAGGCAACGATGGCAGGTCGGCGTAGTGCTTGGTCACCCATTGCCGCAGACGTTCGTCGGTCGTGGCTTGCAGCTCTGCAACGGCGGCTTTTAGCCCTTCGGCGCGAACCGTGTCCAAGGCATGAAACCGGGCAAGCACCTCGCCGAATCGGCGGGACAAGTTGGCCCAGTCACGGTAGGACGATTCCAGGGTTGGCAGCGACTGAAGAATGCCCTTGATGCCCTCGGCGACCAGGTTCCTCAGTGCAAGCGGGTCTTGGACGATGCCCACCTTTGCCCACTCCGGGATGCTGACAGCAGCGCCTTGAACAGCGAGTGGGTGAAGCAAGCCGTCCAGGAACATCGAGTCCACGATCACCCGCACGTCGGGGTGCTCAAACGGCACGTCGGCCTTGGTCAAGAAGTCCACTGGCGTGGGCTCGCCGGTACGTATGCCTGTTAGTCCAAGACGTGACAAGTAGCGGTACCAGGCGTCCTGTACGACGCGAAGCAACGTGCCTTTCGATGCGAACAGCTCGCTGATCGGTAGATCCTTGAACACCGCATGGTCGCGAAGCACATGCGCCATATGGTCAGCCAAGACCAGCGGCAGACCGGCGTCCCGGTAGTGCAAGCGCAGCAACTCTCGCCACAGGTCCTCCGGCCGCGAAATCAGGTGCGGGCTGATCTTGAAGATGTGGGTCAGAACAAACTCTTTGGTCGCGGACTCGCCAAGGGCCTGCGGTGCGTGCTTTGCCTGCGCTGCGAACAGCGCCTCGTGGTGTTCAGCGCCGATCTGTCGAACGACGGGATAGCTGAGCTTGGGGAAGAGATTGGCAAGGCTCAGGCTCACGCGGCGCGCCTGCCGCAGGTAATCCCAGGGCAGATCACTGATGTTGGTGCCGCGCAAGTGCAGCACCAGGGCCTTGGCGGGCGCTGCTTCGCCACGGTCCCAGGCGCTCCGGTACCGTTCTTCGTACTCGGCGCGGAAGGCGACCGAGTCCTCAAAGGGCAACAGTTCGAAGCCACGCTCTCGCAAGCCCGACAGCACCTGCTCATCCAGCAGCACGTCGTCAGGGTCGGAGGCAATCCACAGGCGGGCCAGATCTGCCGGAAACTCCTTGAGGACGCGGTCAATCCACGGGCTCATACCGACCCCACCCGAAGCATCATCACCGCAAAGAGATCCGGC
>JBBRVT010000136.1:0-10105 GCA_038246615.1 Burkholderiales bacterium | reverse complement strand
CCCGCAGGGACCGGTTCAGGCGCCGGGCGCTGTCCTCGGCCTGCTTGAGCTCGCTGATGTCGGCGAAGGTGACGACGATCTGGCTGGTCCGGCCCTGCTGGTCGTGGAGCGGGTAGGCATCGACCTGCACCCACACCGGCAACGCCTGGTCGGGCCGGCGCACGCCCAGCACCAGCTTGTTCACCGCACTGCCGCGCGCCAGCACCTGCGTCACCGGATAGCGCGCCAGCGGCATGACCGAGCCGTCTTCCTCCAGGACGCACCAATAGGGGTCGATCGCGACCTTGCCGAGCAGCTGGTCCAGCGTCAGGCCGGTTATGCGGCAGGCGGCCGGATTGGCGTCGATGATGTGGCTGTCCGGGCCATGCACGATGACGCCGCAGCTGATGTTGTCGAGCAGCGCCTGCAGCCGCTGCTGGTTGTCGCGCAATGCAGACTCGGCCTGATGGCGCGCGCTGAGGTCTTCCACCGTGGCGTAGAAGCGCAGCGGCAGGCCGCTGGCGTCGCGCTCGCAGCGCACGCTGACGGCGGCGTGCAGCACCTGCCGGTCCTTGCGGATGTAGCGCTTGTCCAGCTCGTAACCATCGCACTGGCCAGCCAGGACGCGCGCGAACTGCAGCGCGTCGGCGCCCACGTCATCGGGGTGCGTCAGCTCGACCCAGGTCAGGCCGCGCAGCTCCGCTTCGTCGTAGCCCAGCATCTGGCACAAGCGCTGGTTGAACTGCGACCAGCGCTTGTCGGGCGCAGAGATCGACATGCCGATTAGGCCGGCCTCGAAGAAGCGGCGGTAGGGCTCCTCAGCGGCGGGCGCGGCGGCCGCATCGGCCGCATCGGCCGCAGATGCCGCAGATGCCGCCGGCGCGTCCAGCACGCGCCCGACGGACAACAGGCCGATGCACTGGCCGCCGGGCCCGGCCAGAACCTGGTCTTGCCAGACGATCTGCAACACCCGGCCGTCGCGGCAGACCAGGCCGTTGATCCGACCGCGTGGCGCCGTGCTGGCAGCAGGCGCCTGCAGCAGGGCGCGGAACGCCGAGCGCTCGCCGGCGGGCAGCAGCAGGTCGCACCCGTCATGGCCCAGCAACTGCTGCGGCTGCCAGCCGGTCAACTGCAGCAGGCAGGGGTTGCACTGTTCGATCAGCGCGCCCGGGCCAAGCCGCAACGCCGGCACTGCGGCCGCGTTCAGCACATGCATCGCCAGCGCTGTTTCTTCCCTGTCGAGCCCCATGCCATGCCCTCTCGCTGAATGCATCCTAGCGGAGTTGTCGGTGCGGTCCGCCCGCGCCGGTCGGGCGGGCGGCTGCCAGAATCGGTGGCATCCGAAAAACCGGTGGAGACAGACATGGTCGATTTGCTCATCCAGGGCGGCAGCGTGGTCGACGGCACCGGCGCCCCGGCCCGGCAGGCCGATGTGGCGGTGCAGGACGGCCGCATCGTGGCGGTGGGCCAGGGCTTGGGCGCCGCCAGCCGGGTGGTCGATGCCCGAGGCCTGCTGGTCACGCCGGGTTTCGTCGACATCCACACCCACTACGACGGCCAGGCCACCTGGGATGCCTTCCTCACGCCCAGTTGCTGGCACGGCGTGACGACTGCGGTGTTCGGCAACTGCGGCGTGGGTTTCGCGCCGGTCCGACCCGGCGCCTCCGACTTCCTGATCAACCTGATGGAAGGGGTGGAAGACATCCCCGGCACGGTGCTGGCCGAAGGCATCGACTGGTGCTGGGAAACCTTCCCCGAGTACCTGGACGCGCTGGGCCGCCGCCAGTACGTGATGGACATCGGCGCGCAGCTGCCGCATGCCGCGCTGCGCTGCTATGCCATGGGCGACCGCGGCGCCGACCACCAGGCCCGCCCCACCGAGGCCGAGCTGGCGCTGATGGGCACGCTGGCCGAACAGGCGCTGCGCGCCGGCGCGCTGGGCATCACCACCTCGCGCACCACCAAGCACCGTGCGCGCGACGGCCGCTACACGCCCAGCCTGTCGGCCGCCGAGCCCGAGCTGTTCGCCATCGCCGGGGCGCTGCGGCGCGCCGGCAGGGGCGTGCTGGAGGTCAACTCCGACTTCGGCGACGGTGATTTCGAGATCCTGCAAGCCGCCGCCGAGGTGGCGGGCCGGCCGATGTCGCTGCTGCTGCTGCAGGTCGACAACGCGCCCGATCTCTGGCGCCGCACGCTCGACCAGATCCACGCCGCGCGGCGCGCCGGCCTGGACGTCACCGGCCAGGTGGGTGCCAAGAGCATCGGCGTGCTGTTCGGCCTGGAGACCAGCCGCAACCCTTTCGAGAACCACCCGGCCTGGGCGCCGCTGGCCCCGCTGGCGCCACGGGCACGCTACGAGCGCCTGCGCGACGACTTCGCACTGCGCCAGCGCCTGGTGCAAGAGCGCCCCGGCGACGCGCTGACGCGCTGGTTCGATGCGGCCTTCGCCCGCACCTTTGCCATGGCGCCCGCGCTGGACTACGAACCGGCGCCCGAGTACAGCCTGGCCGCCCGCGCCCGGCGCGCCGGCACCACCGCCTGGGCGCTGGCGCTGGACGCGCTGCTGGCCGACGACGGCAAGGGCCTGCTGCTGCACCCGTTCGAGAACTACAGCGGTGGTGATTTTTCGGTGGTGCAGGAGATGCTTGCCGACAGCGCCACGGTGATGGGCCTGGGTGACGCGGGTGCGCATGTGGGGCTGATCTGCGACGGCGCCGGGCCTACCTTCTTGCTCAAGCACTGGGCGCGCGACCGCAGCCGCGGGCCGAAGCTGCCGCTGGAGCTGCTGGTGAAGAAGCAGACGCTCGACACCGCCGCCGTCTACGGCCTGCACGACCGCGGCGTGCTGGCGCCCGGCAAGCGCGCCGACATCAACCTGATCGACTTCGCCGCGCTGGACCTGCTGCCGCCGCAGGTCGTCTACGACCTGCCCACCGGCGGGCGCCGCCTGTTGCAGCGCGCCCGCGGCTACCGGCACACCTTCGTGGCCGGCACCGAGGTGCTGCGCGACGACGAACTGACCGGCCAGACGCCAGGCCGGCTGGTGCGCGGCTGAAAGCCCCAGCAGAGGCCATGACCTGGCGCCTCTTCGCCTGGATGGCGGCGAGCCCTTCGGCCAGTGCCATCTGCGGGCCATCGGGCTCGATGCGGACTGCGTCATGCATGCACAAACCGGTCTGGGCGGCCTGGAATCGGCCTTGGCGGCACGGTTCGACAAGGCGACCGGCGACTTGGCTGGTCTTCCTGGTCGTTCCTCGGCTTGGGTGGACGGGCCCTGCGCTGCGTTGGAAGCGCCAACCCACCCTCGAGAAATCCTGCGCAGGCGCGCCATCGACCGGCTCGCTTGCCGGCGGCTAGCAGCCCGCTGCTGCTGGCCCAGCCGGCGCCGGCTTGGTGCGCCGCATGAACCCGACCAAGGCCCCCGACGTGCTGCCACCTGAAGAGGCCGCTGACGGCCCGGGCTTTGGCCGGCTGCTGCTGCGCTGCTGCGCTGCTGCGCTGCTACGCTGCTGCGCTGCTGCGCGACAAGCAGATGCTGCAACTGGGCCACGATTCAGCCTGCGCGCACCCCGCAGTGCCGGGATGCATGAGGAAACGCCGGGCCCCTCCCAAGTTTCCTCATCGCCCTCGGGGGGCCTGACGCAAAGCGGCAGGTCTGGGGGCGCTCTCAGGGCCGCGCCATCGCGCGTGCCAGGGCCGGGCGGGCGTAGCAGGCGTCGGCCCAGCGCTGCACATGGGTGTGCGCGCTGTAGTCGAAGCCGATGTTCTTCATCAGATGCATCACGCCGGCAACGTTCAGATCAGCCACCGAGAAGCTGTCGCCCAGCAACCACGGGCGTTCGGCCAGCGTCGCGTCCAGCACCCGCAGCGGGCGCTGCAGGCCCTTGATGGCGCCTTCGGTCACCTTCGGGTTGCGCTTGTCCTCGGGCGTGAACAGCCTCTGCACCACGATCTGCATCTGCAGCGGCTCGATCTCGCTGATGCCCCACACGCTCCATTGCCAGGCCCGCGCTTCGTCCTGCGGGTCGGCCGGGTAGAGCGCGCCGCCATGGTGCTTGGCCAGGTACAGGTTGATCGCCATCGACTCGAACAGCGTCAGCGCGCCGTCCACCAGCGTCGGGATGCGGCCGTTGGGGTTGACCGCCAGGTAGGCCTGCGCCTTGGAATCGGCGCCGTAGGTGGTGGGCACATGGGTGAAGTCGATGCCGGTTTCCTCGATGCCCCAAAGCGCGCGCAGCGCGCGTGAGGCCGAGGTGCCGTAGAAGGTGGGTTGGGTCATGGTGTTGCCTTGTCTCCAGTGGCGCGGTTGCTCAGGCGGCCACCGCCACGCCGCCGCGCACCAGGCGGCCCGGCAGCGCGCCGGTGGCCTCGCCGTCGCGGTAGGTGACGGCGCCCGACACGATGGTGGCCACATAGCCGTCAGCGCGCTGGTGCATGCGGCGCCCGCCGGCCGGCAGGTCGTGCACGACGGTGGGCACATGCACCCGCAGCCGGGCCAGGTCGATCAGGTTGATGTCGGCCTTGGCGCCGACCACCAGCCGGCCGCGGTCGGCCAGGCCGGCCAGCGCAGCCGGCACGCTGGTGAGCGCGGCCACCGCCTGCGGCAGCGGGATGCGGTCACCCTCAGCCGCGTCACGCGCCCAGCGTGCCAGGAAGCTGGTCGGAAAGCTGCCGTCGCAGATCATCCCGTAGTGCGCGCCGCCGTCGGCCAGGCCCACCACCGCCTGCGGGTGGCCCAGCATCTCGCGCACCGCATTCAGGTTGCCGTCGCGGTAGTTGGCGCCGGGCTGGTAGAACAGCGCGTGGCCGTCGTCGGCCAGCAACAGGTCGTAGACGAAGGCCTCCACAGACTGGCCGGCAGCGCGGGCGCGGTGGTCGATGCGGTCGGCCAGCGCGGGCTCGTATTCGGCCTCGCTGCCCCAGGCATAGGCGTACTGGAACGACTTCACCGTCTTCAGGTTCACCGGGTTGCTGTCCTCGGCCTGCTCGGCCAGCAGCCGCGCGCGCAGCGCAGGGTCACGCAGCCGCACCACCCGTTCGGCCAGCGGCAGCTGGGCGATGGCCTTGTAGCCGGGGTGGTAGGCAAACGGGTGGTAGCTGAGGTCCAGGCCGTAGAACATGCCCACCGGCCGCGGCGCCACCTGGGCGCGCATGGCCAGGCCGTCGGCGGCGGCCAGGGTCAGCTCGGCCAGCGACTGGCGCCAGGCATCGCGGTCGCCGGTGGGCATCTGGATCAGGGTGTAGGACAACGGCCGGCCACTGCGCTCGGCCAGCCGGCGCATCAGGCCGAACTCTTCCAGCGCGTCGCCCATCGGCGCCGGGATGATCTGGAACACGCCGCGGCCGGCATCGCGCAGGCCGTCGGCCAGCGCGCCGAGTTCGTCTTCGTCGGAGAACAGGCTGGGCGCCAGCGCCCCGGCCTTGGTGCGGTGCATCATGTTGCGCGAGGTGGTGACGCCCAGCGCGCCGGCGGCCACCGCCTGGGCGGTGAGGCGGCGCATCTCGGCCAGGTCAGCTGCCGTGGGCGGCTCGTGCGAAGCCGCGCGCTCGCCCATCACGTACACCCGCAGCGCCGAGTGCGGCAGCTGGGCGGCAATGTCGACGTCGAACTGGCGTGCGGCCAGCGCGTCCAGGTACTCGGGGAAGGTCTCCCAGTTCCAGGGCAGGCCCTCGGCCATGACCACCTCGGGCACGTCTTCCACGCCTTCCATCACCTGCACCAGCAGGGCGCGCTCGGCCGGCCGGCAAGGCGCGAAGCCGACGCCGCAGTTGCCCATCACCACCGAGGTGACGCCATGCCCCGACGAGGGCTGCAGCCGCTGCGACCAGGTGGCCTGGCCGTCGTAGTGGGTGTGCACGTCGACGAAGCCGGGCGTCACCAGCAGGCCGCGGGCGTCGATCTCTTCGGTGGCGCTGCCGGCCACGGTGCCGATGGCGGCGATGCGGCCGTCTTTCACCGCCACATCGGCCACGCGGGCGGGGTGCCCCAAGCCGTCATGCACCGTGCCGCCACGCAGGATCAGATCGAAGTCAGCCATGAAGGTCTCCTTGGGGTGTTGGAAATGCAGAAATTCAGTCCATGACAAAGCGTTGCCAGGTGCTGGCCACGTAGCCGATGAAGGGCGCGCCCAGGCCTTCCTTCTCGAGCCAGGCGCGCGTCACCGGCCGCTCGATGCATTGGAAGGCCGGGTCGGCCAGCGCGCGGGTGGCGAAGTCATGGTGCAGCATCGCGCCGCGGCCGATCAGCACGAAATCGACGCCGTGTTCAAGGCAGCGCTGCGCGGTGGCAGCGTCCAGGATCTTGCCGGCCACGCCCAGGCGGGTGGCACCCCGGGGCAGCGCAGCAAAGTGGTCGATCAGCGGCTTGCCGGCGTAAGCTGGGTCGATCGGTGGCTTGAAGCAGTCCCACAGCGACATGTCCAGGTAGTCGAGCTGGCCGCTGGCCAGCATCTGCGCGGCCAGCGTGAGCGACTCGGGCATGGTGATGCCGAAGCGCTCGGGCGACAGCCGCAGCCCCAGCTGGAAGGCCGGGCCGGTGCGCGCCCGCACGCCGGCGATGATGGCGTGCAGCACCCGGCAGCGGTTGTCGAAGCTGCCACCGTAGCCGTCCGTGCGCTGGTTGTTGTCGGCGTCGAGAAACTGCCCCAGCAGGTAGCCATGGGCGCCGTGCAGCTCCACGCCGTGGAAGCCGGCGCGCTCGGCGCGCACTGCGGCGGTGATGAAGTCCTCGACCAGCTGTTCGACCTCGGCGGTGGTCAGCGCGCGGGCGCCGGTCTCGGCATCGTCCCAGGGTGCGACCGGCTGCTCGCCGGTGAGCTTGGCGTCGGACCGGCGGCCCGAATGCTGGATCTGCAGCGACGAGCCGCTGCCGCCGGCATGGATGCCCGCTGCCAGCCGCTGCAGGCCGGGCAGGTGGTCGTCGGACCACACGCCCAGCTGCCCCGGGAAGCCCTGGCCGCCACGCTGCACATGGGCGGCGCAGGTCATGGTGATGGCGAAGCCGCCCTGGGCGCGCATCGTCAGCCAGCGGTACTCGGTCTCGGTCAGGGTGCCGTCGGGGTTGCTCTGCCAGTTGGTCAGCGGCGCCAGCATGAAGCGGTTGGCCATGGCCGGGCCGCGCGGCAGGGTGAGTGCATCGCCCAGCTGGGCGGTGGAAGTGGGCATGGTTGGTGGTCTGGGCAGGGTGGTGCGGCGGATCGGCGGCCGGTGGCTGGCGGCCCCATACGTGCCGCTGCACTCTAGCCGTGCCAGTGGCGCCAGGGGTGTCGCATGGTGGTCAGTCTGCGGGGATGGGTGGTGTGCGTCTTCTAGGAGCCTGTCGGACTTGGGGCGTCGATAGCGAGAATCGGCCCCAGCGAGGACAGTTCTTGCCGGATTTGCAGCCCCATAGCCCAGCTATGGGGCAAAAAAGACGGTGAGAACTGGACCGCTGCGGTCGATTCGCAGCCGACGCTCCCCAAGTCCGACAGGCTCCTAGACTGCCGACATGGACCACCCGGACGCCCAACAGGCCGATCTCAGCGCGCGCGCCAGCCGCCACACCACGCCCTGCGGCAGCGGCGGCCTGCTGTGGCACCGCTGGGGCCCGGCCGGCGGCGCGCCGGTGGTGCTGCTGCACGGCGGCTCGGGCAGCTGGACACACTGGCTGCGCAACATCGACGCCCTGGCCGCCGCCGGCCATGCGGTGCTGGTGCCCGACATGCCGGGCTTCGGCGACTCGGCCGTGCCACCCGACGGCCAGGACGCCGATGTGCTGCCCGGCTGGCTGGAGGCCGGCCTGCAGCAGTTGATCGGCACTGCGCCGGTGGCGCTGGTCGGCTTCTCGTTCGGCGCGCTGGTGGCCGGGCTGTGGGCGCAGGCCCACCCAACGCGGGTGGCACGGCTGGTGCTGGTGGGCAGCCCGGCGCTCAGTGCCGAGCGCCTGCCGCCGCTGGACCTGCGCCGCTGGCACAGCCTGCCACCCGGCGCCGGGCGCCTGGCAGCGCACCGCCACAACCTGCTGCAGCTGATGCTGGCGCAGGCCGCATCGGCCACGCCGCTGGCGGTGGCGCTGCATGCGGCCAATGTCGAGCGCGACCGCCTGCGCCAGCGGCGCCTGATGCTGACCGACGCTCTGGCGCGGCTGCTGCCGCAGCTGGCCTGCCCGGTGCATGGCATCTGGGGCGCGCTGGATGTGCTCTACAGCAGCCGGCTGGCGCTGGTCGGCCAGGTGCTGGCCACGGCACCGCAGTTCCAGCGCCTGGTGCTGCTGCCCGACGCCGGCCACTGGGTGGCCTTCGAGGCGGCCGAGCCCTTCAACGCCGCGCTGGCGCAGGCACTGGCGCAGACGCAGACGCAGACGTAGACGCAAACGTAGACACAGACACAGACGCAGACGCAGACACAGACGCAGAGGCTCGCGGGCGGCTGACCCCGGGGCTGGTCAGCCCGCTGCGGGGCTGCGGCAGAACACCTCGACCGTGCCCTTCAGCTTGATCAGCAGCGGCTGGCCGCGCCGGTCGACCGCCTTGCCGGCGGGGATCTTGATCCAGCCTTCGCTGACGCAGTATTCCTGCACGTCGAAGCGCTCCTTGCCGTTGATGCGCACGCCCACGTCGCGCTCGAAGACGGCGGCATCATGGTGCGGGCTGCGCGGGTCGGCGCTCAATCTGTCCGGCAGCTGGCCCGGCAGTTGGTCCGGCAGTTGGTCCGGCAGTCGGTCCGGAAGTTGGTCCGAATGTCGGTCGGGCAGGCGGTCTGGCGGGGCGGGGGTGTCGGTCATGGCCGGGAATGCGTGAGAGCGGACGCACAGTATCCGTGCCCCGGTGCGCCAGCCCCCAGAATCGGCCGATGAAGAAACCTCGACGACCGGCCTGGGCCCGCAGCCTGGCCGCCCTGGGACGCCAGGCCATGCAGGCCGGCAGCGCCGCGATGGGCCAGGCCCTGGGCCAGGCGGTGCGGCCGGTGCGGACGGCCCGGACGGCGCGCCAGCCGGCGGCAGCCCGGCGCCGTGCCGCAGCCGGCAGCGGCCACTGGCTGCCCGGTATGGCGCTGGGGCCGTCTGGCGCCCGCCGTTACCGGCTTTACAGCCCGCATGGCCTGCGGCCGGGCGAGCGGCTGCCGCTGCTGGTGCTGCTGCATGGCTGCACCCAGGACGCCGAAGCCCTGGCCGCCAGCACCCGCATGAACCTGCTGGCCGCGCGCCAGCGCTTCCTGGTGCTCTACCCCGAGCAGGACCGGCTGGCCAACCCGCAGGCCTGCTGGAACTGGTACGAGACCGACCACGGCCGCGCCCAGGCCGAGGCCGACCTGGTGCTGCAGGCCATCGACCAGGTGTGCCGGCTGCGCGCGGGCGACCGCTCGCGGGTGGTGGTGGCCGGGCTGTCGGCCGGCGCCAGCCTGGCCGCGCTGCTGGCCATCCGCCACCCGGCGCGCTTCTGCGGCGTGGTGATGCATTCGGGCGTGCCGCCCGGCACGGCGCATTCCACCCTGACCGCGCTGGCTGCGATGCAGGGCCGGCGCCACACCGCGCCGCTGCCGGCGATGCCGGCCGCAGGCTGGCCACCGCTGCTGGTGGTCCACGGCAGTGCCGACGGCGTGGTGTCGCCGCACAACGGCGAGGCAGCAGCGCTGGCCTGGGCGGCCGCCGCCGGTGCCGCCGCCAGCGCGCCGCGCCGGGTGCAACGCGGCCAGCGCCACCCGATGCTGGTGACCGACTACCGGCAACGCGGCCGCAGCGTGGCCACGCTGGCCCTGGTGCAGGGCCTGGGCCATGCCTGGAGCGGCGGCGCCGTCGGCCAGCCCTTCAGCGACGCGCAGGGGCCCGATGCATCACGCATGGTGTGGGCCTTCGCGCAGAAGCAGTTTGCGCTGCGGCTGAAGTGATGGCGGGGCTGGTTGCCTGGCGCAGTGCGCGGCGGAGTGCGTGCCGGCCCGCCGGTAGCTACTTCAGGCTGTTGGACAGAAAGACGCGCAGCCGGTCACCCCACCAGCCCGGGGTCGAGCGCCGAGGTGGGCTCGTCGAACAGCATCACCCGGGGTTCCATCGCCAGCGCGCGGGCGATGGCCACGCGCTGCTGCTCGCCGCCCGACAGGTGCGCCGGGCAGGCATCTTTGCGGTGGGCCGCGCCCACCCGCTGCAGGTAAT
>JBBRVT010000135.1:0-10108 GCA_038246615.1 Burkholderiales bacterium | reverse complement strand
GGTGGAACCTCGGGCGCGGCGCCGATGGTCGCAGGTGCGGCAGCGCTGCTGCTGCAAGCCCATCCGGGCCGCTCGCCGCTGCAGATCAAGGCCATGCTGATGAACAGCGCCGAGACCACGGTCTACACCAACCCGGCCACCTCGCCCGGCGGTCTGGCGCCCATCACCCGCATCGGTGCTGGTGAACTGCGCGTCAACCGTGCCATCGCCCTGACAGCGGCGGCCTGGGACGCGCAATCACGGTCGGCAGCGCTGTCGTTCGGCGCGGTCGAAGCCGACAAGCAGGTGGTGCTGACCAAGACAGTCACGGTGCAGAACTTCGGTGGCAGCCCGCGCACCTACACCGTCACGCCCAGCTTCCGCTATGCCGGCGATGCCGCCAGCGCTGCGGTGCTGCTGCAGGTGCAGGGCACGGTCACGGTGCCTGCCGGTGGCACGGCCGCGGTGCCAGTGCGCATGGTGATCAACCCTGCCAATCTGCCCACCTGGGCCCTCAACGGTGGCAGCCAGGGGGGCAACGGTGCCCTGCTGAACGGCCCGGAGTACGACGGCTACATCACCCTGACGGCCGGCAGCGAGAAACTGTCGCTGCCCTGGCATGTGCTGCCGCGCAAGGCCGCTGCTGTCACCGGCATCCGGCCCACGGGCGTGCGTGCGGCCAACGCGATCACGCTGAAAAACGTGGGCGCCGAGTTCGGTGGCTACGACTACGACGTGTTCTCGCTGATCGGCACCAGTGCGGCGCTGCCGGCGGGCGAGTTCCCGTCCCCTGGCGACAGCTTCGCCACGATCGACGTGCGCGCCGTGGGTGTGCGCTATCTGCCGCCGGCGCTGTGCGGTGGCCATTGCCTGGAGTTCGCGATCAGCAACCACGGTCGCCGGTCGCACCCCAACTACCCGGCGGGTTTCGAGATCTATGTCGACACCAACAACGACGGCACCGATGACTACGTGATCTACAACCAGGAGTCGGGTGGATTCGCCGCCACGGGCCAGAACCGGGTGTTTGTCGCATCGCTGGCCGGCGGTGGCGGGTCGTCGGTCTTCTTCACCGATGCCGACCTGAATTCGGGCAACCTGATCTTCACCGTGCTGCTCAACGACGAGGGCCTGCCCGGCCTGCCCAGCCTGGGGGCCGCCACCAGTGCCACGCTCGGCATCTCGCTGTATGCCTCTGACAACTACTTCACCGGCACCTACACCGACGCCGTCGAAGGCATGAAGTTCACGCCCGATGCCCCGAAGTACCGGGTCACCAGCGGTGAGCCCTTCGGTGGCGTGCCCAAGGGCCCGCTGCTGAACGTGCCGTTCACCAAGAATGCGGCGGTCACGGCGGCGCAGAGCAGCGAGACCGGTCTGCTGTTCATGTACCGGCGCAATGCGGGCAACGAGAGCCAGTTCTTCGTGATCCCGTGATCCCGCGGCGGTTGGTGGCCCAACCACCAGCCGCGCTGCATTGCAGGCAGGGGCCGCCAGCGCGGCCCCTGTTGCGTGACGAGCCATAAACTGCTGGCATGACCCTGACCGAGTTGCGCTACATCGTTGCCGTGGCCCGCGAGCGGCATTTCGGCCGCGCCGCCGAGGCCTGTTTCGTCTCGCAGCCCACGCTCAGCGTGGCCATCAAGAAGCTGGAGGAAGAGCTGGACCTGAAGCTCTTCGAGCGCGGCGCCAGCGAGGTCAGCGTCACGCCGCTGGGCGAAGCCATCGTGCGGCAGGCGCAGTCGGTGCTGGAGCAGGCCGCCGCGATCAAGGAGATCGCCAAGCGCGGCAAAGACCCGTTGAGCGGCCTTCTGCGCCTCGGCATCATCTACACCATCGGCCCGTACCTGCTGCCCGAGCTGGTGCGCCATGTGATCAGCATCACGCCGCAGATGCCGCTGATGCTGCAGGAGAACTTCACCGTCAAGCTGCTGGACATGCTGCGCACCGGTGAGCTCGATTGCGCCATCCTGGCCGAGCCCTTCCCCGACACCGGCCTGGCCACCGCGCCGCTGTACGACGAGCCCTTCCTGGTGGCGGTGCCGGCCAATCACCCGCTGGCAAGGCGCCAGAGCATCGGGTCGGCAGAGCTGAAGCAGGAGACCATGCTGCTGCTGGGCACAGGCCACTGCTTTCGTGACCAGGTGCTGGAGGTCTGCCCCGAGTCCGCCCGCTTCTCCAGCGACGCCGAAGGCATCCGCAAGAGCTTCGAGGGCAGCTCGCTGGAGACCATCCGCTACATGGTGGCCGCCGGCATGGGCATCACCGTGGTGCCCAAGCTCAGCGTGCACACCTGGGACCGCAGCGAGGGCCCGAACCAGCAGGTGGTGTACCTGCCGTTCGACGCGCCCGTGCCGTCGCGCCGGGTGGTGCTGGCCTGGCGCCGCAGCTTCACCCGCTACGAGGCCATCGCCGCGCTGCGCAATGCCGTCTATGCCTGCGGGCTGGATGGTGTGACGCGCTTGTCCTGAGCGCCGCGGCAGGCGGCTATGCCGGCGACAGCCCGCGCCGCTATCGCGCGCTCAGCGGCAAATGCCTGCACCGGCATGCCCTTGCTTCCTGCATTGCACCCGCGCCGCCACGGTGCATGGCAGGCCCACCGACAGGGGCCGAACATGGCCCATACGACTGCCACTGCCACTGCCACTGCAACCGCCATCGCCTCGGCCCGACCCGCTGGGCTCGGGGCGCGACATCCGCGAGACCTTCGCCCGCATGGCGATGGACGACGAAGAGACGGTGGCCCCGGTGGCCGGCGGCCACACATTCGGCAAGGCCCCTGGCGCGGGCGATGCGGCCCTGGTGGGCGCCGAGCCCGAAGGCGCAGCCATCGCGCAACAGGGCCTGGGCTGGAAGAACGCCTTCGGCAGCGGCAGGGCGCGCACGCCATCACCAGCGGCATCGAAGGCGCCTGCAAGATCAACTCCACCACCTGGGACAACGGCTACTTCGAAACCCTGTTCGGCTATGAGTGGGAGCTGACCGAGAGCCCCGCCGGCGCCCACCAGTGGAAGCCCGCCGACCCGGCGGCCTTTGCCGACGCCTTCGCCCGCGCCTGGTTCAAGCTCACCCACCGCGGCATGGGCCCGCGCAGCCGCTGCCTGGGCACGCTGGTGCCCGCCCAGCTGCGCGCGCTGGCCGAGGTGTATGCCAGCAGCGACGCGCAGCCGGCCTTCGTGCGCGACTTCGCCCAGGCCAGGGCCAAGGTGATGGAGCTCGACCGCTTCGACATCGCCTGACGCCCTGACGCCCTGACGCTCTGAAGCCCTGAAGCCCTGATGCCCTGGCGCAGCGGGCCGGGCAGCCTTTGCAGGCACACTGCCGGCCCATGCCCACGCCCGACGCCCTGATCCGCCTGCAGCAGGTCGATAAGCGCTTCCCCTCCGGCCTGCAGGCGCTGCGCGATGTGTCGCTGGCGGTGCGCGGTGGGCAGTTCGTCGCCCTGCTGGGCCCGTCGGGCTGCGGCAAGAGCACGGTGCTGCGCCTGGCCGCCGGGCTCGACACGCCGACCGCCGGCACGGTGCAGGCGCCCGCAGTGGCCGCCAGCGGCGCCAGCGACACCGCCTTCGTCTTCCAGGAGCCCACGCTGATGCCCTGGGCCACGGTGTTCGACAACGTCTGGCTGCCACTGCGGCTGCAGGGCCGCGCACGCACCGACGCTGCCGCCACGGTGCGCGCGGTGCTGGCGCGGGTGGGGCTGGCCGACTTTGAAACCGCGCACCCGGCGCAGCTGTCGGGCGGCATGAAGATGCGCGCGTCGATCGCCCGCGCCCTGGTCACCCAGCCGCAGGTGCTGTTGATGGACGAACCCTTCGCCGCGCTGGACGACATCACCCGCCAGGCGCTGAACACCGACCTGCTGCAGTGGTGGCATGGCGCCGGCAACATGGCCGCACTGTTCGTCACCCACAGCGTCGCCGAGGCGGTGTTTCTCAGCCAGCGGGTGCTGGTGATGGCGGCCCGGCCGGGCCGGGTGGTGGCCGAGCTGGCCATCGACGCGCCCTATCCGCGGCCGGCGGGTTTTCGCCACAGCGCTGCCTTCACCGACAGCTGCCGCCAACTGGGTGAGGCGCTGGCCGCCGCGCATGCCGCAGCGCCGCACGCGGCATGAGCCAGGCGCTCAAGACCTGGGCCCTGCCCGCCCTGGTGCTGCTGGGCCTGCTGGCCGGCTGGGAGGCGCTGGTGCGGCTGGCCGACATCCCCGCCTACACCCTGCCCGCGCCCAGCCTGGTGCTGCAGACGCTGGTGGCCAACTTCGGCTCGCTGGCCGGCAGCTGGTGGGTGACGCTGAAGATCACGCTGGGCGCGCTGGCCCTGGCCTGTGCCGGCGGGGTGCTGATCGCCGCCGCCTTTGCGCTGTCGCCCACGCTGGAGCGGGCGCTGTTCCCGGTGGCGGTGGTGCTGCAGGTCACGCCCATCGTGGCGGTGGCGCCGCTGATCCTGATCTACGTGCACAGCACCACCGCCGCGCTGCTGCTGTGCGCCTGGATCGTCGCCTTCTTCCCGATCCTGTCGAACACGGTGATCGGCCTGCGCGCGGCCGATGCCAACCTGCGTGACCTGTTCCGCCTGTACCGTGCCACGCCCTGGCAGCGCCTGCGCCTGCTGCGCCTGCCGGCGGCGCTGCCGTACTTCGTGGCCGGGCTGAAGATCTCCGGCGGCCTGAGCCTGATCGGCGCCGTCACGGCCGAGATGGTGGCGGGTGCGGCGGGGCGCGAGACCGGCCTGGCCTCGCGCATCCTGGAGGCCAGCTTTCGCACCGAGACACCGAAGATGTTCGCCGCGCTCACCCTGCTGGTGCTGACCGGCGTGATGATCTTCGCCCTGTTCAACGCCCTGTCACGCTGGCTGTTGGGCCCGTGGCATGCTTCCGAATCGCAACGCCCGCTTTGACCGGACCGGACCCGACACGCCCCACGCCCCACGCCACAAGGACACCACCATGCGCATCCGCCTCAGCCTGCTTGCCACGGCCGCCCTCTTGTCCACCGCCGCCGTCGCGCAAGACAAGGTGACCTTCGCCACCAACTGGAAAGCGCAGGCCGCGCACGGCGGCTTCTACCAGGCGGTGGCCGACGGCACCTACAAGAAATACGGCCTGGAGGTCACCATCCAGCCCGGTGGTCCGCAGGTCAACAACCGGCCGCTGCTGCCGGCCGGCCGCATCGACTTTCTGATGACCGGCAACCTGCTGCACAGCTTCGACAACATCAAGAACAAGGTGCCCACCGTGGTCGTGGCGGCGATGTTCCAGAAGGACCCGCAGGCGCTGATCGCCCACCCTGGCCAGGGTTACGAGACCTTCGCCAACCTGAAGAACGCGCCGCTGGCGCTGATCGCCAAGGACGGCCAGTTCAGCTGGTGGCAGTGGCTGAAGGTGACGCACGGCTTCAAGGACGAGGTGCTCAAGCCCTACAACTACAACCTGGGCCCCTTCCTGGCCAACAACAAGGCCATCCAGCAGGGCTACTCGGTGGCCGAGCCGATCTACGTGGAGAACCAGGGCAAGTTCAAGCCGGTGGTGCACCTGCTGGCCGACCATGGGTTCAGCACCTACAGCACGGTGATCGAGGCGCGCACCGACACCGTCAAGAACAAGCCCGACCTGGTGCAGCGCTTCGTCGATGCGTCGGCCATCGGCTGGGTGAATTACCTGTACGGCAACCGCAAGGCGGCCAACGCGATGATGATGCAGGCCAACCCCGAGATGACCGAGGCCGAGATGGAGGCCAGCGTGGCGCTGATGAAAGGCCAGGGCATCGTCGATTCAGGCGAGGCGGCAGCCAAGGGCATCGGCGCGATGAATGCCGCCCGGGTGAAAGACTTCCATGAGCAGATGGTCAAGGCCGGCCTGTACAAGGCTGGCGAGGTCGACCTGACCCAGGTGGTCACCTACCAGTTCGTCAACAAGGGTGTGGGCCAGGACATCAAGGCCAGGCTCACCGGCAAGTGATGCCACGCCGAGGCGGTAGTTGCTGCCGACCCGGGCGGCCGTGCCGGCGCGCCGGTGGTGAAGCGCACGGCGGTGCGGAAGTAGCAGGCCTCGGGCGACACCGCCCCGGCGCGCGCCAGCTGCGCCATCGCCGCCGGCGGGCCGTGGCGCAGGCCGTTGCTCTGCACCTCGATCGGCCCGCCGTCGTCGGCGCGGGTCACGCAATGGGCGGCGATGTCCAGCACGCCGTCGGCCCGGTTCACCTGCCAATCGGCTCCGCCCTCGACCAGCATGCCGTTCGACTCGGGCCCCACCACGGTGCCCCCGCCCAGCGGCACGCAGCGCCGCTCGCCATGCGGCCCCGGCGCCAGCGTGACCAGGGCGCCGGCGTGACAGTGCACCTGGGTCATCGCCACCAGCGAGGGCGGCGGCGTGAGGAGGGTGTGCGTGGTCGACACGGCCACGGCGCTTCGGGTGAGGTCACGGCGGCGCGCAGCGGAAGCTGGCGGCCGATTCGACGTCCCCGCCGGCATAGCGCATCACCTGCGGATGCGGGCACAGCACGCGGCTGCGCTGCACCGACCAGCTGGCCGGCAACTCCTTGTTGGCAGGGTTCACCTTGGCCACCAGGCGGTCGGGCGCCTGGC
The DNA here is from genome assembly GCA_038246615.1 of Burkholderiales bacterium. GTDB lineage: Bacteria > Pseudomonadota > Gammaproteobacteria > Burkholderiales > Burkholderiaceae_C > Pseudaquabacterium. The sequence goes on along the minus strand of JBBRVT010000135.1, from coordinate 3,550 downwards.
CCTTTTCCACCCAGTCGACCAGCGCGTCCAGCGCATCGACCTGGTCGGTGGCCGGCCCGCCCTGGCAATGGCCCATGCCTGGCACCACGAACACCCGCGCCACCTGGTTGGCTCGGGCCAGGCCCAGGTTGGCCTGCAACCGATCGGCCCAGCGCAGGGTGTCGTTGACAGAAAACACCGGGTCGCTGGCACCGTGCAGCACCAGCAGCTTGCCGTTGCGGCGGGCGAAGGCGGTCAGCATCGGGTTGTCGGCGTCGGGCGGGGTCATGAAGGCCATCGCCGATTCATTGAACAGTGCATCGCTGGCGAAGATCTTCGGCGCGTCGCGGTCGAAGTCGAAACGCGCCAGGTAGGCCAGCAGGTCGGCCGGCGTGCCGCGCACCGGCGTGGGCGGCGTGGTGAAGATGTGCGCCAGCGAGCCGGCGCCCACCACCGCGATGATCGGCAGCCGGTCCCAGGGCGCCACGGCGGACTCCAGCTTCCAGGTGCGCCAGCCGGCAGCGGCGATGCCGGGGTCGAACGGCCAGTCGCTGTAGAGCTGCTGGCCGCGGCTGTTGCGCGGGCCGTCGAAGCTGCGCTGCAGCGCGGCCACCTGGGGCGCGCTCAGGCAGCCGTCGGCCTTGCCGGCCTGGCATTGCAGATCGGCCAGCTTGAACACCTTCTGGCAGCGCGCCAGGTCGCCGACGATGCCGTCGACCAGCAGGTCGAGCGCGTCGCAGCGGGCCAGCACCCGGTCGCCCACCAGCTTCAGGTCGGCCGGGCTGAAGGCGCGGCGGATGTCGGGGTCGACCGTGCGCCAGGCCTGCACGTCCCAGGCATGCTGCACGGCGGCCTTGGGCAGGTTGAAGCCCGGCGCGCTGGCCAGGATACCGTCGTAGCGCTCGCCCTGGCGGCTGGCGGCCACCATGCCGTGGCGCCCGCCGTTGCTGCAGCCGGCCATGTAGTTGCGCTGCGCCGGCTTGCCGTAATGCCGGCTGATCAGCGCCTGCGCCACCGGCCACAGCGCGTCGGTGGCGGCGTAGCCGTAGTCGCGCCGCGCCTGACGGTCCAGGCCGAAGACGTTGCCGCGCACCAGGCCGGTGGCCAGGTTGGCCGGGTCTTCACCGGCATGGCCGGCGTCGCTGCTCAGCACCGCGAAGCCACGTGTCAGTGCGTCGGGCAGGGTGGCGCCCTGGGCGCCGAAGGCGGGCACCACCACGCCGTCGTTGCCGCCGTTGACCTGGTGCAGGAAGCGCTGGTTCCAGTTCTGCGGCAGCCGCATCTCGAAGCCGATGGCGTAGCGCTTGCCGTCGTCGCCCGGGCGGTCGTTGAGCTTGCCGGTGACCAGGCAATGCGCCGGGCGGCCCTTGCCGTCGGCCGCCAGGTTGCGGGTGCCGGTGATGTCGAGCTTGTCCACCGCCTTCAGCGCCGACGGCAGCTGGCCGCAGGGCAGGCCACCGCTGGGCGGCCCGCCGCTGGCGCAGGCTGCCAGCAGCATGACCAGCACGCCGCCTCCCGACCAGGCGGCCGCCGTGGTGACGGCGCGGCCGGTCCACCAGCGGTGCCGCCCCGGCGGGCAAGCGCCGCTGGCGCTGCGGCGGGGGCTCATGTCGGGAAGTTGAACTCGGCGCCCTTGGCGATGCTCTCCGGCCAGCGCTGCATCACGCTCTTCTGCCTGGTGTAGAAGCGCACGCCCTCTTCGCCGTAGGCATGCATGTCACCGAACAGGCTCTTCTTCCAGCCGCCGAAGCCGTGCCAGGCCATCGGCACCGGGATCGGCACATTCACGCCCACCATGCCCACCTGCACCTTGCGGGTGAATTCACGCGCGATGCCGCCGTCACTGGTGTAGATCGACACGCCATTGCCGAACTCATGGCTGTTGACCAGTTTCAGCGCGCTGGCGAAGTCGGGCACCCGCACACACACCAGCACCGGGCCGAAGATCTCTTCCCGGTAGATGCGCATGGCCGGCGTGGCATGGTCGAACAGGCTGCCGCCAGTGAAGAAACCGCCCTCGAAGCCCGGTACCTGCAGGCCGCGGCCGTCGACCACCAGCGTGGCGCCCTCGGCCACGCCGGTGGCGATGTAGCCCTCGATGCGGTCACGCGCCTGGGCGGTGACGACGGGCCCCATTTCTGCACGCAGGTCCATCGGGTTGGTCACCTTCAGCGCGCGGGCGCGCTCGGCCACCCGGGGCACGATCTGGTCGGCGATGTCGCCCACCAGCACCGCCACGCTGATGGCCATGCAGCGCTCGCCGGCCGAGCCGTAGGCCGCGCCCACCAGCGCATCGACCGCCTGCTCCACATTGGCGTCGGGCATCACCACCAGGTGGTTCTTGGCGCCGCCCAGGGCCTGCACCCGCTTGCCGTGGCGCGCGCCGGTCTCGTAGATGTAGTGCGCGATCGGCGTGCTGCCGACGAAGCTGACAGCCCGCACGTCCGGGTGGGCCAGCAGCGCGTCCACTGCCACCTTGTCGCCCTGCACCACGTTGAACACGCCGTCGGGCAAGCCGGCCTGCTGCAGCAGGCCGGCCATGAACAGGCTGCAGCTCGGGTCGCGCTCGCTGGGCTTCAGGACGAAGGCGTTGCCGGTGGCCAGCGCCAGCGGGAACATCCACAGCGGCACCATGCACGGGAAGTTGAACGGCGTGATGCCGGCCACCACGCCCAGCGGCTGGCGCAGGGTGTGGTTGTCGATGCCGGTGGAGACCTGGTCGGTGAAGGCCGTCTTCAGCAGCTGCGGTGCGCCGCAGGCGAACTCGACGATGTCGATGCCGCGTGCCACCTCGCCCTGGGCGTCGGTGAACACCTTGCCGTGCTCGGCGCTGATCATCGCGGCCAGCGTGTCCTTGTGCTGGTTCAGCAGCGCCAGGAAGTTGTTCAGCACCCGTGCGCGGCGGATCGGCGGCAGCTCGCCCCAGGCCGGCTGCGCGGCCACGGCACTGGCCACTGCGGTGGCCACCTCGTCGGCGCTGGCCAGTGCCACCTGGCGCGCCACCGCGCCGGTGGCCGGGTTGTAGACCGCCTGCTGGCGGCCGCTGGCGCCCGGCACGGCGCGCCCGGCGATGAAATGGCCCACATCGGTGGTCTGGGTGAAGGCTTCAGGGGCGCCCATGGCAGTCTCCGGCTCGGGTTGGATTGCAAACCATGCAGTCTAGTGACAATGCAGGGATGACCGCGCCCCCGCCTCGCCGCCCATCACGCCCCGCAGGTCCATCACATCCTGCAGGCCCATCACGTCCCGCAGGTCCATCACGCCCCGCAGCCCCGGCCAGACCCCCGGGCGCCGAGCGCCCCGGCCGGCAGGCACCGGCACCACGCACGGCCGCACCCGCGCTGGCGCCGGTGCAGCCGCTGAGCGAGGCCGAATTGCAGCAACTGCAGAGCTTGATGGACGGCATCCCCGACACACTGGAGCCGCTGGACGTGGTGATGATCGACGGCTACCTCTGCGGCGTGCTGCTGCAGCCGCAGCCGGTGGCAGCCGAGCGCTGGCTGCCATTGATCCCCGATGTGGACGGCCGCGCGCCGCCGGCGCGCTTCGACATCGCCACCATGCGCAGCCT
>JBBRVT010000134.1:0-10137 GCA_038246615.1 Burkholderiales bacterium | reverse complement strand
GACAAGCCGATCGGCAGCTTCCTGTTCAGCGGCCCCACCGGCGTCGGCAAGACAGAGGTCGCCAAGCAGCTGGCCTTCATCCTGGGCATCGAGCTGATCCGTTTCGACATGAGCGAGTACATGGAGCGCCATGCGGTGAGCCGGCTGATCGGCGCGCCCCCGGGGTATGTGGGCTTCGACCAGGGCGGCCTGCTGACCGAGGCGGTGACCAAGAAGCCGCATTGCGTGCTGCTGCTCGACGAGATCGAGAAGGCCCACCCGGATGTGTACAACGTGCTGCTGCAGGTGATGGACCATGGCAGCCTGACGGACAACAACGGGCGCAAGGCTGATTTCCGCAACGTCATCATCATCATGACGACGAACGCGGGTGCCGAGACGATGAACAAGTCGACCATCGGCTTCACCAACTCGCGCGAGCAGGGCGACGAGATGGCCGACATCAAGCGCATGTTCACGCCCGAGTTCCGCAACCGGCTGGACGCCACCGTCAGCTTCCGGGCGCTGGATGAATCCATCATCCTGCGCGTGGTCGACAAGTTCCTGCTGCAACTGGAAAGCCAGCTCGGCGAGAAGAAGGTCGAAGTCACCTTCACCGACGCGCTGCGCCAGCACCTGGCCAAGAAGGGCTTCGACCCGCTGATGGGCGCCCGCCCGATGCAGCGTCTGATCCAGGACACCATCCGCCGCGCGCTGGCCGACGAGCTGCTGTTCGGCCGCCTGGTCGACGGCGGGCGCCTGACGGTGGACGTGGATACCGAAGGCCAGGTGCAACTCGACATCCTGCCGCCCAAGAAGAGCGACAAGCCCAAGACCGAGCCGACCCCGGCCTGACCGGGCAGGCCAGCCGGGTCAGGCCGCCGAGGCCGGATCTTGCTGAAAGTAGCGCGCCAGCAGCCCGTACAACGCGGGGTGCTCGGCGCGCAGCTGTTTCGGGCTGACGAAGAAAGTCTCGCTGGCCACGGCGAAGAACTCCTCCACGGCGCTGGCGCCATAGGGGTCGAGCAAGGTGTCCTCGCCGGCGTCCACGGCGCTGCAGAAGTGGGCATAGGCCGGGTCGATCACTGCGGTCCAGGCCCGGCGCTCGGCGGCGCCGGCCAGCGGCGGCACACCGTCGGCGACGCCGTCGCCCATGTCCAGCACATGGGCGAACTCGTGGATCACCAGGTTGTAGCCCGCCTCTGCGGTCTCGCCGGCGTCTTCCACGTCGCGCCAGCTCAGCATCACCGGGCCGCCCTCCATCGCCTCGCCGGCCAGCACCTCTTCATAGGCATGCACCACACCGTCGTCGTCCATCACCTCGCGGCGCGCCACCACCTCGTCGGCGTGCACCACGATGCCGACGAAGCCGGCGTAGGGCGCCAGGCCGAACCGCAGCACCGGCAGCACCGCCTGCGCCGCAATGCACACCGCCATCGCATCGTCGACCACCAGGCCGTTGGCGCCGGTGAATTCCTTCTGGTCTAGAAACAGGCTGGCCAGCCGGCGCAGCTCGGCCAGGTCGGCCGCGCTGCGCCAGGCCAGGAAGGGCAGGCGGGCCAGGGTCAGCTGCCAAAGCCCATCGGGAATGGCGCGGCGTGCCAGCACCCGGGCCTCGCGGCTGGCCTGCCAGCGCTGCAGCAGCGCCTTCATGCCGCCAGGTCCAGCATCTGCAGGCCGGCGGCGCTCAGGCGCAATGCACGGGCGCGTGGTGCGCCGTGGTCGAAGTCCCAGTCGCCCAGCACATGGCGGCTGAATCTGCCAAGCAGGGTGTGCGTGTCTGGCCGGTGGGTGTGGCCGTGGATGAGCGTACTGCAGCCAGCCGCCTCCAGCCACTGCGCTGCGGCGCCGTCGTCGACATCGCTCCAGTGGGCCGGCCCCAGATCGGCCTGGTGGGCAGCGCTGGCATCGCGCATGGCCCGCGCCTGGCGCTCCCGCTCGGCCAGGGGTTGGGCGAGGAAGGCTTGCTGCCAGGCACTGCTGCGCACCTGCTGGCGGAACTGCTGGTAGGCGGTGTCGGCGGTGCACAGGGCGTCACCGTGGCTCAGCAGCCAGCGCTTGCCGTAGGCTTGCAGCACGGTAGGGTCGGCCAGGCGCTGCATGCTGGCGGCGGCCAGCAGCGCATCACCGACCAGGAAGTCGCGGTTGCCCGGCAGGAAGCCCAGCATCCGGCTCTGGCTGGCCGCGCGCAACACCGCCACGCAGTCGGCCGCGAAGGCACCACTGGCGGCGTCGTCGCCGACCCAGACCTCGAACAGGTCGCCCAGGATCAGCACCGCATCCGCTGGCGTGCTCAGCAAGTGCTGGCGCCAGGCGGCAAAGGTGCGCGGCATGTCGGCGTGCAGATGCACGTCCGACAGCAAGTCGATGCAGCGCCAGGCTGGATCGGCCTGAAAGGCGCCGAAGGCCGGCAGGCCGGCGGTCACGCTTGCTCAGGCGACTTCGACGACCTTGAGGATCACGAGATCGTCGGTCGGCACGTCATCGTGGCCGCCCTTGCGGCCGGTGGCCACACGCTCCATGGCGTCCACCACCTCGGTGCCGGCCACCACCTTGCCGAACACCGCATAGCCCCAGCCCTGCGCGCTCTCGCTGCGGAAGTTGAGGAAGTCGTTGTCGGTGCCGTTGATGAAGAACTGCGCCGTGGCCGAATGCGGCGCGTTGGTGCGGGCCATGGCCAGGGTGTACTTGTCGTTCTTCAGGCCGTTGTTGGCCTCGTTCTTGATTTCCGCACCGCTGGGCTTCTGCTTCATGCCCGGCTCGAAGCCGCCGCCCTGGACCATGAAGCCCTTGATCACGCGGTGGAAGACCGTGCCGTCGTAGTGGCCCTTGTTCACATAGCCGAGGAAGTTCTCGACCGTGGCCGGCGCCTTGACGTCGTCCAGTTCGATGCGCAGGGTGCCTGCGCTGGTGGTCATTTCGACGAACTTGCTCATGTCATTTCTCCTGGAGGGTGGCTTGCTTGATCACGACCGGCGTGACCGGGACGTTCTGGTACGGGCCCTTGTTGCCGACGGGCACCATGCGGATCTTGTCGACGACATCCATGCCCTCGACGACCTTGCCGAACACGGCGTAACCGCCGCCGGCGCTGTCGAGCCGCGGGTTGTCGACCACATTGATGAAGAACTGCGCCGTGGCCGAATCGGGCACGCCGGTGCGGGCCATGGCCACCGTGCCGCGCAGGTTGGACAAGCCGTTGCCGGCCTCCAGCGCAATTGGCGCACGGGTGGGCTTCTCGTTCAGGTCGGCCGCCATGCCGCCGCCCTGGATCATGAAGCTGTCGATCACCCGGTGAAACACCGTGCCGCTGTAGTGGCCGGCCTTCACGTACTGCACGAAGTTGGCCACGCTCTTGGGCGCCTTCTGGGCATCGAGGTCCAGCACGATGTCACCGGCAGAGGTGCTGAGCCTGACCTTCTGTGCCAGTGCGGACAGCGGGGCGGTCAGGGTGCCGGCCAGGACGATGGCCAGGGCCAGATGTTGCATGCAGGGCTCCGAAATGGGGTTGCTGATGGGGATGGCGGTGTGGGCAGGGTTGTGGGCCGGTGGCGCCCGCGCTCAGCGCAGCGCCGCCAGCTCACGGGCCAGACGCAGCTTGGTCTGCAGTGCGGGTTCGCTGCGCGGGCCCGACGCGGCTTCATAGGCGCGCTGGGCCAGGCGCACGAACACGTCGCCCAGGTTTTCATGCGCGGTGCGATAGGCCGGGTCCAGACGCAAGGCGGTTTCCAGCAGGCTGCGGGCCCGCTCGAATTGGCCGCTGGCGGCCTGCAGTACCGCCAGGTTGTTGTAGGGCTCGGGCAGATCGGGAAACTCTTCGGTCATGCGTTCCAGCAGGCGCGTTGCCTGTGCCGTCTGGCCTGCTTCGGCAGCCAGAACCGCCTGCAGGAAGCGCAGCGGTGCATCACCGGGCCGCTGGGCGAGTCCCTGCTCCAGCCGCTGCAGCGCCAGGCGAGGCTCGCCGCTGCGGTGCTGGCGCTCGATCTCGGCTGCGGTGACCGGGGTATTGGCCGCAGCCAGCGGCGCCACCATCACCATGCACGCCGTCAGCAGGCCAGCCAGCACCGCCCAGCCACCCGGCAGCAGGCGCCAGGTATCGCGTAGGCAGACTGGTCGGGTGCGTTTCTGGCTGGGCAAGGAAGGACCGCGGCTGGGTTCGGATGGGAATGGGCGGGGTGCGCAAGGGGCCTGGCGGCCAGCGGGGCGCCGCTATACTGATTTGATTGTATCGACGCCAAGCTGGCAGGCCGGTCCACCGGTGCACCAGCCCTGTCTGCAGCCAGGCAGGCGATCGCCTCCCCGCACCCACCAGTCTCTCGGCCGCCGCAAGGCGGCCGTTTTCCGCATCGGCCGATGACCCTGCGCCTGTTCAACACGCTGACCCGCCGTCTCGAGCCGTTCACACCGCTGGTGCCGGGCCAGGTGCGCATGTATGTGTGCGGCATGACGATCTACGACCTGTGCCACATGGGCCATGCGCGCATGATGATGGCCTTCGATGTGGTGGCGCGCTGGCTGGCCGCCAGCGGCTACCAGGTCACGTATGTGCGCAACATCACCGACATCGAAGACAAGATCATCCGGCGCGCGCTGGAGCGCGGCATCACCATCCGCGCGCTCACCGACGAGATGATCGCCGCGATGCGGCAGGACCTGGCTGCCATCGGCACGCTGCCGCCCACGCATGAACCGCGCGCCACCGACTACGTGCCGCAGATGCTGGCCATGATCCGCACGCTGGAGGACAAGGGCCTGGCCTACCGCGCCGACGGCGGCGACGTGAACTTCGCGGTGCGCCGCTTCCCCGGCTACGGCAAGTTGTCGGGCAAGAGCATCGACGATCTGCGTGCCGGTGAGCGCGTGGCCGTGGGCGACGGCAAGCGCGACCCGCTGGATTTCGTGCTGTGGAAGGCCGCCAAACCCGACGAGCCGGACGACGCCAGGTTCAGTGGCGACTACGGCCCCGGCCGCCCGGGCTGGCACATCGAATGCTCCGCCATGGGCTGCGCCCTGCTCGGCGAGCGCTTCGACATCCATGGCGGCGGGCAGGATCTTCAGTTTCCGCACCACGAGAACGAGATCGCCCAGAGCGAGGGCGCCTTCGGCCACCAGCATGTCAATGTCTGGCTGCACAACGGCTTTCTCAACGTCGACAACGAGAAGATGTCAAAGAGCCTGGGCAACTTCTTCACCATCCGCGACGTGCTGCAGAAGTTCGACGGCGAGACACTGCGCTTCTTCTTTCTGCGCACCCACTACCGCAGCCCGTTCAACTTCAGCAACCAGGGCCTGGACGACGCACGCACCGCGCTGCGGCGGCTCTACGCTGCGCTCGACGCGGCTTGCGGCCAGGCGGACATGCCCGCCGACAACGCCCCAATCGACTGGGCCCAGCCGCAGGCCGCGTCGTTCAGGGTGGCGATGGACGACGACTTCAACACCCCCGCTGCGCTGGCCGTGCTATTCGAGTTGGCCAACGCCTGCAACCGCAGCCACTTGCCTGCCGATGGCGCACTGCTGCGCGCGCTGGCCGGTACGTTGGGCGTGCTGCAGCAGGCGCCGCGCGCGTTCCTGCAGGCTGCGCAGGGCGAGGGCGAGAGCGGGTTGGACGAGGCCAGCATCGCCGCGCACATTGCCGCCCGCGCAGCCGCCAAGGCCGCTCGGGACTTTGCCGGGGCCGACCGCATCCGCGCGCTGCTGGCGGCCCAGGGCGTCGAGCTGCAGGACGCTGCCGGCGGCACCACCTGGGTGCGGGCCTGAGCATGGCCCCGCGCGTGCCCACGGGTCCGACGCCCGCCGCAGTTGCCATGGCGGCTGCCCCAACACCGCCACCGGCGCCGCCCCCTGAAGCGACGGCCGCGCGCACCTTCACACCGGCCTACTGGGACGAGGCCTGCCGCCACCTGGCCAGGCGCGACAGGGTGATGAAGAAGCTGATTCCGAAGTTCGGCGAGGCGCGGCTGCAGAGCCGGGGTGATGCCTTCACCACGCTGGCGCGGTCCATCGTCGGCCAGCAGATCAGCGTGAAAGCGGCGCAGTCGGTGTGGAACCGCTTTGCCACTGCGGTCGGCGGTGCGTCCAGCCGCCTGGCGCCCGCCGCAGTGCTGGCACTTGACACACCGACACTGCGCGCAGCGGGCCTGTCGGCACGCAAGGGCGAGTACCTGAGCGATCTGGCCCGGCATTTCGCCTCCGGCGCGTTGCATGTGCCGCAATGGGAGCAGATGGACGACGAGCCCATCATCGACGAACTGGTCGCCATCCGAGGCATCGGCCGCTGGACGGCCGAGATGTTCCTCATCTTCCACCTGATGCGGCCCAACGTGCTGCCGCTGGACGATCTGGGCCTGCTCAAGGGCATCAGCCAGGGTTACTTCAGTGGCGAGCCGGTCAGCCGAGCCGAGGCGCGCGAGGTGGGCGAGGCCTGGGCGCCGTACCGATCGGTCGCCACCTGGTACATCTGGCGCAGCCTGGACCCGCTGCCGGTAGACTACTGATCTGGCGGGCGCCGTCTGGCCTGCCGCCGTCCAACTACCAGCCTGCTGCATGAGCAAACGACACTTCCTCGACTTCGAGCATCCGATCGCCGAACTCGAGACCAAGATCGAAGAGTTGCGCTTCGTGCAGAGCGAGTCTGCCGTCGACATCTCCGATGAGATCGGCCGCCTCGACAAGAAGAGCCAGCAGCTGGCCAGGGACATCTACAGCAATCTGTCGCCCTGGCAGGTGACGCAGATCGCCCGCCACCCGCAGCGGCCCTATACGCTGGACTACGTCAACGAGATCTTCACCGACTGGCAGGAACTGCACGGTGACCGGTCCTACGCCGACGACAACTCCATCGTCGGCGGTCTGGCGCGCTTCAATGGCCAGGCCTGCATGGTCATCGGCCACCAGAAGGGGCGCGACACCAAAGAGCGCGGCCTGCGCAACTTCGGCATGAGCCGGCCCGAGGGCTACCGCAAGGCGCTGCGCCTGATGAAGCTGGCCGAGAAGTTCGGCATGCCCTTGTTCACCTTCGTCGACACGCCAGGCGCCTACCCGGGCATCGGCGCCGAGGAGCGCGGCCAGAGCGAGGCCATCGGCCGCAACATCTTCGAGATGGCCCAGCTCGAGGTGCCGATCATCGTCACCATCATCGGCGAGGGCGGCTCGGGCGGGGCGCTTGCCATCAGCGTGGGCGATCAGGTGCTGATGCTGCAGTTCAGCGTGTACTCGGTGATCTCGCCCGAAGGCTGCGCCTCGATCCTGTGGAAGACCAGCGAGCGCGCAAGTGACGCCGCCGAGGCGCTCGGCATCACCGCCCACCGTCTGAAGGCCCTGGGCATGATCGACAAGGTGGTCAGCGAGCCGGTGGGCGGCGCGCACCGGGACACGCGCCACATGGCCTCGCAGCTCAAGCGGGCGCTGGTCGACGCGCTGCGCCAGGTCAGCGACCTGAAGCCCAAGGACCTGCTGCAGCGCCGCTACGATCGGCTGCAGGCCTACGGCCGCTTTGCCGACACCAAGGAACGCTGACCCGCTGCCGGCTGCCGGCGCCACCGTCGCGGTGGCGTTCAGCGGCGGGCGCGATTCGCTGGCCCTGCTGCATGCCGCCTGCCGCGCCGCCCAGGCCCTGGGTTTGCAGGTGGCAGCGCTCCATATCCACCACGGCCTGTTGCCCGAAGCCGATGCCTGGCTGCCGCAGGCCAGGCGGTTGTGCGCCCGCTGGCGCCGCCAGGGCTGGCCGGTGCAGCTGCACTGGGCGCGGCTGAGTGGGCAGCCAGCGCCGGGCGACAGCCTGGAAGCCTGGGCCCGCGCCGGCCGCCATGCCGCGCTGGCGCAGCTGGCGCAGCAGGCCAGCGCCAGCCTGCTGCTGCTGGCCCACCACCGCCGCGACCAGGCCGAGACTTTCGTGCTGCAGGCCCTGCGCGGCGGTGCACCGGCCGGACTGTCGGCGATGCCGCGGCGCATCCTGCGCGACGGCCTGGTCTGGGCCAGGCCCTGGCTGGACCAGCCGCGCGATGCCATCGACGCGTATGTGCAGCGCCACCGGCTGCGGCCCGTCGACGACCCGTCGAATGCCGACACCCGGCTTGCGCGCAACCGGCTGCGCCTGCAGGTCTGGCCGGCACTGGCGCAGGCCTTCCCCCAGGCCGAGATCAGCCTGGCGGCAGCGGCCGTGCGTGCGCAGGAGGCACGTGCCGCACTGGACGAACTGGCGGCGCTGGACCTGGCGCCGCTGGTCGATGGCAACGGTAGGCTTGCGGTAACGGGCTGGCGCAACCTGTCCGCTGCCCGCCAGGCCAATGCGCTGCGCGCCTGGTGGGCGGGGCAGGCCGGCCACAGTGCGCCGCAGGCGCTGGTAGCGCGGCTGCTGGCCGAAGTGCGGGCCAAGGGCGTGGCACGCTGGCCGGCCGGCAGTGGCTGGACCTGCCGCATGGCCGCTGGCCACTTGCAGGTGCTGGCTCCGCCCGCGTCCGCACCCGCACCATCCCCACCCGCAGCATCCCCGCCCACACCAGGACCGGCGGGCTAAAATCATGGGCTGCGCACCAGGGCCGCGCCACGCCTGAAGCACTGGTTCGACCAACCAGCGGGCACCGATGGAGCCCCTTCCGAGGGACCTGGGTCCCCCCAAGTCATGGCATTGATCGTTCACAAGTACGGCGGCACGTCGATGGGCTCGCCCGAGCGCATCCGCACCGTCGCCAAGCGCGTGGCCAAATGGGCCCGTGCCGGCCACCAGCTGGTGGTCGTCCCGTCCGCGATGAGCGGCGAGACCAACCGCCTGCTGGGCCTGGCCAAGGAACTGCAGCCCGCCCAGCTGGACGCCGCCGCGATGCGCGAGCTCGACGCCATCGCCGCCACCGGCGAGCAGGTCAGCGTCGGCCTGCTGGCCCTGGCGCTGCAGGCCGAAGGGCAGCCGGCCGTCAGCTATGGCGGCTGGCAGGTGCCGATCCAGACCAACGCCACCTACACCAAGGCCCGCATCGAGGCCATCGACGACACCAAGGTGCGCGCTGACCTGGCCGCCGGCCGGGTGGTGATCATCACCGGCTTCCAGGGCGTCGACGCTGCGGGGAATGTCACCACGCTGGGCCGCGGCGGCAGCGACACCTCGGCGGTGGCCGTGGCCGCAGCGATGCACGCCGCCGAGTGCCTGATCTACACCGACGTGGACGGCGTCTACACCACCGACCCGCGCGTGGTGCCCGAGGCGCGCCGCATGAACACCATCAGCTTCGAGGAGATGCTGGAGATGGCCAGCCTGGGCAGCAAGGTGCTGCAGATCCGCTCGGTCGAATTCGCCGGCAAGTACCGCGTGCCGCTGCGGGTGCTCTCCAGCTTCACGCCCTGGGACATCCCCATCGACGAGGAAGCCCGCTCCGGCACATTGATCACTTTCGAGGAAGACGAAAAAATGGAACAAGCTGTCGTGTCGGGCATTGCATTCAACCGCGATGAAGCCAAGTTCACCGTGGTAGGCGTGCCCGACAAGCCGGGCATCGCTTACCAGATCCTGGGCGCAGTGGCCGCAGCCGACATCGACGTGGACGTGATCGTGCAGAACGTGTCGCACGACGGCCGCACCGACTTCAGCTTCACCGTGCACCGCAATGACTTCCAGCGCACGCAGGACCTGCTGAAGACCACCGTGGTGCCGGCCACCGGCGCGTCGCAGTTCACCGCCGACGCGCGCATCTGCAAGGTGTCGATCGTGGGCATCGGCATGAAGAGCCATGTCGGCGTGGCCAGCACCATGTTCCGCACCCTGGCCGAGGAAGGCATCAACATCCAGATGATCACCACCAGCGAGATCAAGACCTCGGTGGTGCTGGACGAGAAGTACATGGAGTTGGCGGTGCGTGCATTGCACAAGGCCTTCGGCCTGGACGCACCCGACGTGGTGGCCTGAAGAGCCGGTGAATTGCAGACCTGCTGCGCCGAAACCTGCTGCGCACTGGGCTAGAATGCGCCGCTAGCCCCGGAGTCGTGACCGAGTGGCCGAAGGTGCTCCCCTGCTAAGGGAGTATGGGGCTTAAAACTCCATCGAGGGTTCGAATCCCTCCGACTCCGCCACCTGGCCTGCCATCACAGGCCTGCTGGCAGCAACAAAGCCTGAGCCCCGCCCTGCGGGGCTTTGTGCTTTTCGGGCCCCGGTCAGCACCTTCGATG
>JBBRVT010000133.1:0-10227 GCA_038246615.1 Burkholderiales bacterium | reverse complement strand
GGTGGTTGGCAGGTTGGATGTTATTGCCGCCAGGCTACTTCGGCAGCGGCTTGTGCGGGCCACGGCGGGCAGGCTGGCGGCGCGGCCGCGCCCACTGCATCAGCTGCTTGTAGCTTTGCACCCAGGGCATGCCGTCGCGGTCGAATGCAAGGCGCAGCAGGTCGATGCCGGCGGGGTGCTCGGCGCTGCCCTCTTGCGGGGCGCCGTGGCCCAGCAGCAGGAAGCCAGCCCCGGGCAGGCGCCGCTGCAGGGCGGCCAGCATCGCCGGGTCAGGCAGTGGTGCGGGGGCCACGATCACCCAGTAGCGCAGCTCCAGTTGGCCGAGCAGCAGGGCGGCCTCGTCGGCGCTGCAGGCGGCGGCGGCGGCCAGCGCCTCGCACACTGCCTGGTGCACGCTGTCGGCCGTGCCCTGCGACAGCCCGAAGTCACGCAGCACCACGGCCACCGGCGGCGCGCGGCCTGCATTGGCGCGGGCGATCAGCAGCCGGGCCAGTTGCACCGGCATCGCGTGCAGCAGCACCACACCACGCGGTGCGCCCTGCAGGCGCAGCAGCAGGTCGGGATCGTCGATGGGCAACGCAGCCTGGGCCAGCAGGTCGACCAGCGCTGCCGAGCTGCCGTCCTGCCGGGCTGTCCACGCCTTGGTCACCTGGTCAGCAACCAGGTCGAGTTGTTGCTGCGCTGCCGCCTGCCAGATGGCGTCCATGGCCCGCGGTGTGGCCACTGCGGTTGCAGCGAGCGCTCTGGCCTGCTGTTCCAGCCAGGCCAGGCCCTGCTGCGGCATCAGCGGGCTGCGCCCTGGCGGGTCCACCGCGTCCAGCAACTGCCGCGCCAGGGGCTCGGCCGGCAGGCGCTCGATGTCCTGCAGCATGTCGGTGCGCAGTGTCACCGGCAGCCGGTCGCGGCTGCGGTCCTCGGCGCACCGGAAGCCCAGCGCCAACACCGCGAAGTCTGGCTGCGCCCAGCGCCTGGCGGCCACCGCCTGCAGCAGCAGCCGGTCGGCCGGGTCGGCAAACGGGTCGGTGACCGGCGTGACCAGCCGCAGCGCCGCGTCGGCGGGGCGCACCGTCGCCAGCAGGGCCTGGTCCCGGGGCAGCGGCTGGCTGGCACGGTCGGGCGGCTTGCTGGCCAGCGCCACCCGGGCCCGCCAGGCGGCGCGTCGCAGGCGCTGCAAGGCGATCTCGTCGATCTCGGCGCCCTTGCCGTAGGCGTCCTGCACCGGGTGCAGCAGCACCACCTGCGGTGCATCGGCGGGCGCCAGCCGGGCCCAGCGCAGGAAGCGGTCGATGGCGGGCGCCGGGATGGCCCAGACCGTGCCCTGGCTGCCCCGCGTGCCGGTCAGCATCAGGTCGGCGAGGCCCACCAGTCGGTCGCCCTGGAACACCGGCGCGCCCGCCATGCCCTGCAGGTCGGTCTGGCCGGCAGGCAGCAAGACCGGAAACGGCCATGACACGCTGTCCGGCGCCGGCCTGCCCGCAGGCGGCTGGAATGCGCCGCCGGCGGGCGCCACGCTGCCATGCCAGATCTCGGACTCGGCCTCGGCATGCAGCCCGGCAGGTGTCCACAGCATGGCGTCGGCAGCCGGCGTGCCGGTGCTGCGGGCCGCCACCACCGCCTGCGGCGCCGGCCGGTCCAGCACCAGCAGCGCCAGGGCACTGCGCAGGTCGAGTGCGCGCAGGCGTGCCGAGAGGGTCAGGGCGCGGCCCTGGTCGTCCCTGGCCCGCAGCGCCACCGGCCCGTCGGCCTGCTTTTCCAGGCCCCGCAGCGGCTGGCCGATGGCGCCTGGCAGGGCCTGCGGCGCTGCACCGCCCGGCCCGCTGTCATCCGGCCCGCTGTCATCCGGCCCGCGCACCGCGCCCACCAGCGCTGGCGGCAGCGCATCGACCACCGTCACCAACTCGGACGGCGAGACGAACGTGGCGAGCCCGACGGGCGCGCCGGTCGGCCCCAGCACCTGCACCCGCGCCTGCTGCCAGGCCAGCGGGGCAGCCGGCGCTGCCACCACCGCCTGCCGCTGCAGCCGCCAGCGGCTGCCGGCCAGGCTGTGCAGGTCCACCCACTGCCAGTCGGCCGGCAGCGGCATGGTGGTCTCGCCCTGCAGCACGGCGGTGTGCTGGCTGCTGCTGCCGTCTGCGCGCTGCACCGCCAGCCCCAGCAGCAGCGGCTGGGTGGCGGGCAGGCGGATGTGCAGCGGCGCCGGCGGCGCACCGGCCGGCCGGGGTGCCAGCCGCAGCCCGTCGGACAGCGCCTGCACGTCCACCACCACATCGGCCGGATCGGCGCCGCCGGGCAGCAGCCAGCGCAGCGCCGGCGGCAGGCTGCCGTCGCCGCTGGCCGGCAGCGTGCCGCCCGCCGCGCCCAGCCGCACCAGCGCGCCCAGCCACAGCGCCAGGGCCGACGGGTGCTGGCGCGCCAGGTCAGGCAGGCGTGGCAGCGCGCGTTGCAGCCAGCGCGCCACCTCCAGCGCGCGCGCCTCGCCGCCGGTGGCCATGGCGGTGAGGGCGGGTTGCAGCAGCTGGCCGATGCGCTCTGCGGCATCGGGCGCGGCGGCCAGCGCCACCAGGGTGAGCTCTTCCTCGGTGCGCAGCGCCTCGGGCCAGTCGGCATGCAGGCTGCGGGTGACGGCCCAGGCTGCCTGCAGCGCAGTGGGCTGGCCTTCCGGTACCGGCATGGCCAGCAAGTCGGCACGCAGCAGGCGCTGCACCGCAGCGTCGAACACCAGGCTGCCACCGCCGGCCGAGGCATGCAACGGCGCATGCCACACATCGGCCTCGATGCCCGGCTCGGCGCGCGGCAGCAGGTGCAGGCGCAGGCGGCGCAGCAAGGGGGCATCCACCCGCACCGCCAGCGCCGCCAGGCTGGCCAGGCGGGCGGCGTCGCGGTGGTGCGCGGCCCAGGCCGCCAGGCGCTGCTGCGCGCGGGCGCTGGCCGGGTCGGCGGGGGTGTCGTCCAGGGGCATGGCCGGTCAAGCTGCCAGCAGGCGCCGCACCGCAGCCACCGTGGCGGGCCGGTGCCAGCACAACACCCGCCAGGCCGGCGGCAGGCCGGCCGGCCAGCGCGCCGGCGCAAACGGCACCAGCAGCCGCACGCTGGCGCCGGCCTGGGCGGCAGCCCGGGCGAACGGCTGCCAGCGCCGCGCCGTGCCGTGCAGCAGCGTGCCGGGCGGGCGGCTGATGCCCAGGTCGCTCAGCAGCAGCACCGGCGTGCCGGTCGGCGGCAGAGGCCAGCGCCCGGGTTGGTCGGCACCCTCGGCCCAGCAACCCTGCAGCGGCTCGCCCTCGAAGCCCAGCACCTGCAGACGCTCCACACCCAGCAGGCGCGCCAGCTGGTCCAGCAGCTGCTGCACGTCGGGCTGCCAGGGCTGCATGCCCGGGGCCTGGTCGACCAGCACCTGCAGGCCGTTGCGCAGCGTCCATACCGGGCGGCGCGGCAGGCTGCGCAGCGGCTCGCCGCTGGCCAGCCGCTCGACCAGCAGCGGGATGTCGGGGTCGCCGTCGGCCACCCGGGTGGCAGCCACTGCAGCGCCCAAGGCGCGGGCGGAGGCGGGGTTGAACAGCGGATCGTGCGGCGAGCGCGGCGACACCGGCCCCTTGGCCAGGGCCGGCGCGCCGGGTGCCAGCCAGGGCGGTGGCGGCGCGGCCAGGGCCGTCTGGGCCGGTAGCGGTTGCAGCAGGGCCTGCACCGGGCTGCCGCCGGTGTCGTCGGTGACCGAGGCACCGGTGGCATCGGTGGCCGTCTGCTGCCGCCCATCGCCCGCCCGGCGCTGGCGCAGCTTGACGGGTGGCGTTGTCGGCGCCCTGGGCCGGCGGCTGGTGCCCGACGCGTCGCCGCGCTGTGCCGGCAAGGCGGCGCCGCCGGCCACCGGCGCCATCGCCAGCCCCAGCTGGCGCGCCAGCAGCGCCAGCGTGGGCGGGTCGGCCACGCCCAGCGCCTGCGCCGTGCGCAGCAGGTCGCCGGCAGAGAGCAGGGCGCGTGGCATCTCGGCTTCCCAGGCGCTCAGCGCTGCCCGTCGCTGCCGGCCGGGCTGCCGGCGCGGGCCTTGCCGAGCAGCGCCTGGCCCAGCTGCTGCCAGGCCGCTGAGGTGGGGCCGATCTTCAGCTCGCGGCAGGCGCGCACGGTGTCCAGGTACTCGGCCGTGCCCGGCTTGCGCTGGCCCAGCGCCTCGGCGCGGGCACGCTGCTCCACCACCAGCTGGGCCACCGCCTTGTGCAGGCGGGCCCGCTCGGCGCTGGCGCCGAAACGCTGGTTGCCGATGTGCAGCAGCCAGTCGGCCCAGGCGTCTTCCGGCCGGTCCAGGTCCAGCACCACGCAGCGCCGCACGAAGGCGCCGGGCAGCTCGCGCTCGCGGTTGGTGGTGATGACCACCAGCACGTCGGCCCGGCGGCCCTGCACCACCGGCTGCTCCTCCAGGTCATCGACGCGGAAGCGCTCCTGGTCCAGCACCTCCAGCAGGTCGTTCGGCACATCGGGCTCGGCCTTGTCGATCTCGTCGAGCAGCACCACGCTGCGCGGGCCAGGGCCACCGCGGCCGGGGTCGGCCAGCGTGCCGATGGCCGCGCGGTCGGCCGGCGCCGCACCGCGCCGGGCGGCGCTGGCGGGGTCGAAGGCCCACCACAGCACCTGCGGCTCCACCTGCGCCGCACGCGGCGGCAGGATGCCGCCGGCATTGGCGATGGCCAGGCGCTGCAGCGGGTCGAAGCGCCACATCAGGTCACGTGCCCGGGTGCGCGAGGTGACAGTGCGCTCGTAGAACTTGCGCCCCAGCACCGCCGCCACCTGGGTGGCCAGCACGGTCTTGCCGGTGCCGGGGCTGCCGGCCACCAGCAGCGGGCGCTGGGTGGCCAGCGCTGCGTTGACAGCCAGCACCGTCTCCCAGGCAAACACATGCCGGTCCAGGCCGGGCAGGGCCACGGTGACATTGCCCTGGGCATCGGTGCTGGCGCCGGCGGTCTGGCCGGGGTCGAAGTGGCGCGGCGTGAAGGGCAGGCTCATGGTCGGGTGCTCGGTTGGCGCAGCAGGTTGTCGGCGTCGTCCAGGTCGGTCTGCATGTCGAACTCCAGGTTGGGGTCGATGGCAGCCAGCGCCACCACCCGGGGTGGCAGCACGGCCGGCAGCGGGTCGGCGCTTTGCAGGATGAAGGTCAGGCGCGGAAAGCTGGCCTGCAGGTCGGCCAGCAGGGCGGCGTCGGGCAACGGCGCGGGCACCACGAAGAACACGGTGCGGCTCAGGTGCAGTGGCTTGTCGGTGCGGGCCAGCTGGGCGTCGACCCAGGCGTCGGGCTTGCCCTGCGACCTGGTGATGTCGCGGAAGGCCTGGCGCACCGCATGCTGCAGCTCGGCCAGGCGGTTGTCGGAATGGCCGCCCGGCAGCCGGCAGACCACCTCGCCGCGGGTGGTGGGCAGCAGCAGGCGGCGCACATGCTGGGCCGGCGCGAAGGCGTCGTTCTCGCACTGCAGCGCCACCGAGCTGCCCGGCGGCGGCGCGGCGCCGGCATCGGCGGGCAGCCGGTTGCCGCCGGCCACGGCGGCCAGGCGGGCTGCGCTTTCGGTGGGTGTCCACAGCGGCGCCAGCAGTTCCAGCAGTTCACCGGCCTCGGCATTGCGCAGGCCGACGTCGGTGCGCAGCCGGTCCACCAGCGTGGCGAGCGGGTTGGCCGGCGGCGCGTCCGGTGGCCCGGGCAGGCCGCAGGCCAGCAGCGCGGCGATCAGCCTGGCCGGGTGCGCGCCGGGCTGGTTGGCCGACAGGTCGGCCGGCCGCCACTGCAGCGGCCGGCCGGTCAGCTGGTTGCACAGCCGCTCCAGCGCCCTGACATTGCTGGCTTGCCCGATGCGGTCTTTCAGCGCGTTTTCCAGGCCGGTGAGCGGCGCGCCCGGCGGTTCGCCCACGGCGGTCAGCCAGTCGGCCAGCCGGCGGCGCACCTGGCGGGCGATGGCCAGCGCGCTGGCGCTGTCCAGGGCCTCGGGCTGCTGCGGGTCGGCCAGCGGCGGGCGGATGGCCTGCAGGTCACGCAGGCACAGCGGCGAAAAGCCCTTGGCCGCCAGCGCGTCCGAGGCCAACCCGCCCAGCAGCACCGGGTAGAGCGGAAAGCCCGGGTCCATGGCCTTGCGCCAGGCCAGCACGGTGGCCTCCTTCAGTACCCAGGGGCTGGCCAGCGCGCGTGCCGACAGCAGCAGCACGGCGGCGTCGCAGCCGGCCAGCCATTCATGCAGCACGTCGCGCCAGCGGTCGCCGGCGCCCAGGCGGTCGCGGTCGAGCAGCACCTCGGGTGCCACCTCGCCGGCGCCGGCGGGTGCCTGCAGCGCCGCCACCAGCCCATCGAGGAACTGCATGTCGGGCATGGCCTTCTTGTCGAGGCCGTGGCTGATGAAGAGGCGCATGTCGCGCCGATTCTGCGGCAGGCCCGCGCCGTGCCGCCTGCGGGTCAGCCCGCAGCTGCCGGCGTGCGCCGCTCCACCCGTTGCTCCACCCGCTGCTCCACCCGCCAGGCCGCCAGGCCCAGCGCCACGCCCAGCAGCGCCGCGCCGCCTGTCACCCAGGCCGCAGACGCCCATAGCCCGCTGGTGGCCACCACCGCTGCGATCAGCGGCGTGCCGACAAACTGGCCCAGCTGGCTGCCCTGCATGATCAGGCCCTGCAGCGCATTGATCTGCCGCGGGTTGCGCGCCAGCACCGCCGAGCTGCTCATCACCGCCGCCGGGATCACGCCGCCGATGAAGCTCAGCGCCACGCACAGCGCGTAGCGCAGGCCGTCGGGCAGGCTGGCGCTGAAGAAGCCCAGGCCGCACAAGCCGGTGAGCAGATGGGCGGCGGCGATCATGCGCCCGCGCGCCATGCCGCGCTGCACCAGCGCGCCGCCCACCAGGTTGCCGGGCACGCAGGCCAGCAGCATCACGCAGGTGAGCAGTGCCACCCAGCCGGCGCCCAGGCCGCGCTGCTCCTTGAGGAAGGTGGGCAGCCAGACGATCAGCGCAAAGTGCTGGATCGCCCAGACGCCGAAGGCCAGCGCCAGCAGCCAGGGCAGGGGCCGGCGCAGCACCGCCAGCGCGGCATCACCAGGCCGGTCGGCACCCGGCACGGCATGGCTGCTGCCGCCGGCCAGTGCATACCAGCGGCGCTGGCGCCAGGCCAGCCCGGCGGCCAGCAGCAGTGCGGCGGCCGTCAGCAGCCACAGGCCGCGCCAGCCCGGGCCGGGCAGCAGCAGCGGCGGCGACAGGCCCATGGCCAGGCCGGCGCCGGCGGGCATGTAGGTGCTCCACACGCCCAGCGCGAAGCGGCGGTCCGCCGGCGCAGCGGCGGCGCTCACCAGCGCCGGGGCGGCCACCGCCACCGCCAGAAAGCCCGCGCCCTCGACAAACCGCGTCGCCAGCAGCAGGCCGAAGCCCGCCGCGCCGGCCGGCACCTGCGTGGCCAGCGCCGACGCCAGTGCGCTGGCGGCCAGCCCGCCCAGCACCATGCGCAGCGCACCGATGCGGCCGGCGGCCAGGCCGAAACCCAGCGCCGCCACCACCGCCAGGGTGGTCAGCATCGACGACACCCAGCCCGCCTGCACCAGGTTCAGGCCCAGCTCGGTGCGCAGCGCGGGCAGGGCCAGCGGCACCTTGCCCACGTTCATGCCGACCGCCACGCCGGCCAGCACGGCGGCCAGCACTGCCGGCCAGTGGGTGGTGGCTGGCGCGGGCCGTGCGAAGGTCAAGCCAGCAGCCCGCGCTCCATCGGCAGGCTGGGCAGGTGCACTGCGGGCTGGGACGTCCAGCCGGGCTGGCGGTGCTCGGCGATCACGTTGGTGTAGATGCCACCGCGCACAAACCACTTGGCGGTGATGCGGATGAAGCGCGGGTTGGTCGCGGCGACGATGTCGTCGAGGATGGTGTTGGTCACCTTCTCGTGGAACGCGCCTTCGTCGCGGTAGCTCCAGAAGTACATCTTCAGGCTCTTCAGCTCGACACACAGCTGGTCGGCCACCATGTCGATGGTGAAGTGGGCAAAGTCGGGCTGGCCGGTCAGCGGGCAGTGGCAGGTGAACTCGGGCACCTGGAACTGGATCAGGTAGTCGCGCTGCGGCTGCGGGTTCTCGAAGACATGCAGATCCTTGCTGGGCGCGCTGGGCGGGTTGGGCGGCAGGGGCCGTTCGTTCAATCCGGTCGCGGGCGTCTTGGGGGCTTTCTTGGCCATGGTGCAGCAGGGGTTGGCAAGGGGGCGCGATGGTATCATCCAGCCTCTTTGGTGGCCCGCCGGGCGCGCAATAAATCCATACGAATCAAAGACTTGCAGTGGGGCGACAGCACCGGCTGCGGGCCCCTGGGCACCACCTCGCGCATGCGCCTGAACCAGATCAAGCTCTCGGGCTTCAAGTCTTTCGCCGAGCCCACCACCTTCCAGCTGCCCGGCCAGCGGGTGGGCGTGGTAGGGCCCAACGGCTGCGGCAAGTCCAACATCATGGACGCGGTGCGCTGGGTGCTGGGCGAGAGCAAGGCCAGCGAACTGCGCGGCGAGAGCATGCAGGACGTCATCTTCAACGGCAGCGGCCTGCGCAAGCCGGCCAGCCGCGCCAGCGTCGAGCTGGTGTTCAGCAATGAAGACGGCCGTGCCGGCGGCGCCTGGCGCGAGTTTGCCGAGATCGCCGTCAAGCGCGTGCTCACCCGCGACGCCACCAGCAGCTACTTCATCAACAACCAGGCAGTGCGCCGGCGCGATGTGCAGGACGTGTTCCTGGGCACCGGCCTGGGGCCGCGCGCTTACGCCATCATCGGCCAGGGCACCATCAGCCGCATCATCGAGAGCCGGCCCGAGGAACTGCGGCTGTTCCTGGAAGAAGCCGCCGGTGTCAGCAAGTACAAGGAGCGCCGCCGCGAGACCGAGCTGCGACTGCGCGACACGCGCGAGAACCTGACCCGCGTGGACGACATCCTGCGTGAGCTGAACGCCAACCTCGAGAAGCTGGAGAAGCAGGCTGCAGTGGCGACGACCTACCACGCCCTGCAGGAGACCGGCACCACCAGGCTGCACCAGCTGTGGTTCCTGAAGCAGCGCGACGCCGCCACCGAGCAGGCCCGCGTGGCCCAGGCCACCGCTGCGGCCACCAATGCGCTGGAGGCGCGCCTGGCCGAGCTGCGCCATGTCGAGGCGCAGCTCGAGACGGTGCGCCAGGCCCATTACGCCGCCAGCGACGGCCTGCACACCGCCCAGGGCGACCTGGCCCAGGCCGCGCTGGAAGTCAGCCGGCTGGAAGAGCGCATCCGCTACGTGGTCGACAGCCGCCAGCGGGTGCAGCAGCGCCTGGCCGACCTGCAGACCCAGACCGGCCAGTGGCAGCAGCGCCGCGACGACGCGGCAGCCGAGCTGGAGGCCATCGCCGGGCAGCTGGCCGCAGCCGACGAGCAGGCCGAGATCCTGGCCGCGCAGGCCGAAGACCGCGCCATCGCACTGCCCGAGGTGGAAGACGCGCTGCGCGCCGCCCAGGGCCGCGCCAGTGCGCAGCGCAACCAGGTCAACGCGGTGCAGCAGCAGATCCAGGTGCTGGCGGCCGAGAACCGCAGCATCGACGAGCAGAGCAAGGGCCTGCGCAGCCGCCGTGAGCGCCTGCATGCCGAGCGCCGCGGCCTGGCCGCGCCCGACCTGCCGCGCCTGCAGGCCCTGCGCGCGCAGAGCACCGCCGCCGATGCAGCCCAGGCCGTGGCCGATGCCCGCCTGCACGACCTGCAGGAGCAGCTGCCGCAGCTGGACGACCAGCGCCGCAGCCTGCAGCAGGCCGCCAATGCCGAGGCCACCCGCCTGGGCGAGACCAGCGCCCGCCTGGGCGCGTTGCGTGCGCTGCAAGAGAAAGTGCAGACCGGCGGCAAGCTGCAGCCCTGGCTGGCCAGGCACGGGCTGGACGGCCTGCCCGGCCTGTGGACCCGGCTGCACATCGAGCCCGGCTGGGAGCCGGCGTTGGAAGCCGCGCTGCGCGAGCGGCTGAATGCGCTGGCGGTCGGCCGCATCGACACCGTGAGCGCGTTTGCGGCCGATGCCCCGCCCGCGCGGCTGGCCTTCTACACCCCGCCGGCCACGCCCATCGCCCAGCCGGCGCACCGCCTGCCGCGCCTGGCCGACCTGCTACGCCTGGGCCGGGCGGTGGGGCGGGGTGATGGCGATCAAGCGTTGCAAGCGTTGCAATCGCTGCTGAACGACTGGCTGGAAGGCGTGTACACCGCGCCCAGCCTTGGCGACGCGCTGGCACAGCGCGCCCAG
>JBBRVT010000132.1:0-10248 GCA_038246615.1 Burkholderiales bacterium | reverse complement strand
TGCAAGCGCTTGGTTCGGGCGCGCAGGCCAGCTGGAGACAAGCATGCGGATTCTGATTGCGGAAGACGACCAGGTGCTGGCCGACGGATTGTTGCGCGCATTGCGCGCCTCGGGCTATGCGGTGGACCAGGTGGGCAGCGGCAGCGAGGCCGATGCTGCGCTGGCCTTGCATGAATTCGACTGTCTGATCCTCGACCTGGGCCTGCCCAGGATGCACGGCTTCGACGTGCTGCGCAAACTGCGCGCGCGCGGTTCGGCGGTGCCCGTGCTGATCCTCACAGCGGCCGACAGCGTCGAGCAGCGGGTGAAGGGCCTGGACCTGGGCGCCGATGACTACATGGCCAAGCCGTTCTCGCTGCAGGAACTGGAAGCGCGGGTGCGCGCCCTCACCCGGCGTGGCCTGGGCACGGCCAGCAGCGTGATCAAGCATGGCCCGCTCACCTTCGATTCCACCGGCCGGGTGGCCTACATCAGCGACCAGATGATCGAGCTGTCGGCGCGCGAGTTGAGCCTGCTGGAAGTGCTGCTGCAGCGCACCGGCCGCCTGGTCAGCAAGGACCAGCTGGTGGA
This sequence comes from Burkholderiales bacterium, assembly GCA_038246615.1. Lineage (GTDB taxonomy): Bacteria > Pseudomonadota > Gammaproteobacteria > Burkholderiales > Burkholderiaceae_C > Pseudaquabacterium. Next base: position 9,678 of record JBBRVT010000132.1, on the reverse strand, counting down.
GCGCCTGTGCGAATGGGGCGAAGAAGTCAGCAACAACGCCATCGAGGTCTACATCCACCGGTTGCGCAAGAAGATCGAGCAGGGGCCGATCCGCATCGCCACGGTGCGTGGCCTGGGCTATTGCCTGGAGAAGATTCCGGCCTGAGAGCGCCCCCGGACCTGCCGCTTCGCGTCAGGCCCCCCAAGGGGGAGTGAGGAAACTTGGGAGCGGCCCGGCGTTTCCTCATGCGCCTGCCCAGCCAGCGCCGTCCGGTCGGGGCCATCCGGTCGGGAACGTATCCTTGCGGCCTGCCATGGACGACACCCCACCGATCGAACAACGCTCGCTGTTCGGCGAGATCCTCGACTGGATGCTCGCGCCGCTGCTGTTGCTGTGGCCGATGAGCGTGGCGCTGACCTGGCTGGTGGCGCAGAGCGTCGCCAATCGGCCCTTCGACCGCGACCTGGCGGAGATGGCGCGCGCCGTGGCACGCCAGGTGGTGGTGGTGCCCGGCAGCCTGGAGCAGCCCAGCCGCATCCGGCTGCGTCTGCCCGAGGTGGCCGCCGAGGTGCTGCGCGCCGATGATGCCGACAAGGTGTACTTCCAGGTGCTGGGCGCACGTGGTGAGTACATCGCCGGCGACCGCGCCTTGCCGGTGCCCGACGAGCCGGCGGCGGCCGCGCAGACGTTGAAGTACCGCGACGACGAAGTGCATGCCGATGCGGTGCGGGTGGCCTATCTGTGGCTGCCGCCCACCGGCGTGCCGGGCGAGGCCGCGCCGCTGGTGCAGGTGGCCGAGACGCTGGACCGGCGCGCCCAGCTGGCCACCGAGATCATCAAGGGCGTGATCGTGCCGCAGTTCGTGGTGCTGCCGCTGGCGGTGCTGCTGGTGTGGTTTGCGCTGGCGCGCGGCATCAAGCCGTTGAACGAACTGCAACAGCGCATCCGCCGCCGCGAGAGCCATGACCTGAGCCCGCTGGCCGAGCGCGACGTGCCCGAGGAAGTGGCGCCGCTGGTGGGCGCCATCAACGACCTGCTGGGCCGGCTGGACCAGTCGATGCGTGCGCAGAAGCACTTCCTGGCCGACGCGGCGCACCAGCTGAAGACACCGCTGGCCGGTCTGCGCATGCAGGCCGAGCTGGCCCAGCGCGAGATCGACGCCGGCCAGCAGGACCCGAAGGCGCTGAAGCAGAGCCTGCAGCACATCGCCTACAGCACAGAGCGTGCGGCGCACATGGTCAACCAGCTGCTGGCGATGGCCCGGGCCGAGGCCAAGACCCAGGCACGCCCACCCGAGCCGGTGGACCTGGGCGCGCTGACGCGCGAGACGGTGCGCGACTTCGTGCCCAAGGCCATGGACAAGCGCATCGACCTGGGCTACGAAGGGCCCGAGGAGGGCCAGGCGATGAACGACAGGGGCAGCGGCGTGCTGATGGGCCAGCCCACGCTGGTGCGCGAGCTGGTGCGCAACCTGGTGGACAACGCGTTGCAGTACACGCCGGCCGGCGGCACGGTGACGGCGCGGGTGGTGGACGACCCCTTCGGCCAGGTGGTGGTGCTGCAGGTGGAGGACACCGGCCCGGGTATCGCCGAGGCCGAGCGTGCGCTGGTGCTGCAGCCGTTCTACCGCGCCCTGGGCACCAACGTGGATGGCAGCGGCCTGGGCCTGGCCATCGTCCACGAGATCGTGCAGCAGCACGGTGCCGAGCTGACCATCGCCGACGCCCGGCCGCGCGGCAGTGCTGCAGCCCAGGGCATGGGGCCGGGGACGCTGTGCACCGTGCGCTTTGCGCTCAGCCCGGCCGGCGCCGGTCAGCCTGTTGCGCCCGGCCCGACCAGCCGGTCTGGCCCGACCAGCCGGTCTGGCCCGAGCGGCCCGACGGGCACGACCGGCACGACGGGCACGACCGGCACGACCGGGACGACCGACACGACCGACACGACCGGCAAGGTCGGCCCGACAGGCCCGACAGGCGCCTGGCTGCCACCGGCGGCGGGCTGATCGGTGGCGGCGTACTGCGCCTGCAGCAGGCTCAGCAGGCGCGCGTCGTCATCGGCGCCATAGCCGGCTGACAGCGCCGCCTGGAACTGCGCCGCCGCCGCGCCGCCCAGCAGCGGCCGGATGCCGGCCTGCGCCGCCATCGCCAGCGCCAGCGCCGCGTCCTTGGCCAGCAGCGTGGTGTGGGCACGCGGCGTGAAGTCGCCGGCCAGGGCGCGTGCCATGCGGTCGGCACCAATCCAGCTGTGACCGCTGGACTCGCTGAGCACCGCCAGCGTGGCCGCGCCGTCCAGCCCCAGTTGCTGCGCCAGCGCGATGGCCTCGGCCGCGCCGGCCAGGTTGACGGCGGCCAGCAGGTTGTTGACCAGCTTGGTGCGTGCGCCATCGCCCGGCCGCCCGCTGACGTGGAACAGCCGCGCCGCCAGGTGTTGCAGCAGCGGTTGCAGCGCCTGCCAGGGCGCGGCAGCGCCGGCCACCATCAGGCTCATCTGGCCGCTGCGGGCGCGCGCCGGGCCGCCGGACATCGGCGCGTCCAGGCAGGCCAGGCCATTGGCGGCCAGCCGGTCGGCCAGGCGCTGCACATCCTGCGGGCCGATGGTCGGGCACAGCAGCACGGTGGCGCCCGGCGCCAGCGCTGCGGCGGCGCCCTGGCGGCCGAACAGCACCGCCTCGGTCTGCACTGCATCGACCACGGCCACGATCAACACCGCGCAGCCGGCCGCCGCCTCGGCCGGTGTGGCCGCCGGCACCGCGCCGGCCGCTGCAGCCAGCGCATGGCGGGCGGGGTCGATGTCATGCACCCGCAGCGCCTGCCCGGCGTCGCGCAGGCGCAGCGCCATCGCCAGCCCCATGTTGCCGATGCCGATGATGCACACCGGCGTGCTGGTGATGGTCATCGGCTGCTGCGGGGCTGGGTCATCGCTGCATCAGCGTGCGGCTGCGCGCAATGGACATCAGCATGCCCAGGGCCACGCCCAGTGTCACCATCGCGGTGCCGCCGTAGCTGATGAACGGCAGCGGCACGCCCACCACCGGCAGGATGCCGCTGACCATGCCCATGTTGACGAAGGCGTAGGTGAAGAAGCTCAGGCTCAGCGCGCCGGCCAGCAGGCGGGCGAACACCGTGGGCGCCGAGGCCGCGATCCACAGCCCGCGCAGGATCAGCACCGTGAAACCCAGCGCCAGCGCGGCCACGCCGACCAGGCCGAATTCCTCGCTGAAGGCGGCGAAGATGAAGTCGGTGGTGCGCTCGGGAATGAATTCGAGGTGCGTCTGGGTGCCGCTCATGAAGCCCTTGCCGGTGAGCCCGCCCGCGCCGATGGCGATCATGCCCTGGATGATGTGGAAGCCCTTGCCCAGCGGGTCACGCGTGGGGTCGAGCAGGGTGCAGACGCGCTGCTTCTGGTAGTCGCGCAGCACCTGCCAGTTCACCTCGGGCTGGCACAGCGCGTCGCCGCTGACGACGATGGCCAACAGGCCCAGCGCGGCGACCACCACCAGCGGCAGGATCAGCCGCCAGGACAGGCCGGCGAAGAAGACCACATACAGCCCGCCGAAGGCCACCAGCAGCGACGTGCCCAGGTCGGGCTGCTTGGCCACCAGGCCCACCGGCAGCAGCAGCAGCGCGCCTGCCACCGCGAAATCGGTCCAGCGCAACTGGCCCTCCTGGCGGTTCTCGCACTTCTGGAACCACCAGGCCAGCATCAGCGGCGTGGCCAGCTTCAGCAGCTCGCTGGGCTGGATCACCACACCCAGGTTCAGCCAGCGGGTGGCGCCCTTCTTGGTGATGCCGAACAGCGCGGTGGCCACCAGCAGGGCCACGCCCAGGGTGTACAGCGGCACGGCCAGCGCCATCAGCCGCTGCGGCGGCACCTGGGACACGGTGAACATCAACATTGCGGCCAGCAGCATGTTGCGGCCGTGGTCGACGAAACGGGTGCCATGGTCGTAGCCGACCGAGTACATGGTGACCATGCCCAGCGCCGCCAGCGCCAGCACCACCACCAGCAGCGGCAGGTCGAAGCCGCTGAGCACCGGCTTCAACCGCAGCCACAGCGACGGGCGCCCGACGACGACGGTCATGGCGTGGCCCGTGCCGGGGCCGTGGGGCTGTTCGCGGCGTTCGCGGCGTTCGCGTCGGTCAGAGCGTTCAGTGCGTCCAGGGCGGTGGACAAGGGCGCGGCCAGTGCCGTGGTCTGCGCCCGCGCCGGCAGGGCAGCCGCCAGCGCCGGCAGGCCCAGCTCCGACATGGGCACCTCGTCAGCGCGGCGCGGCGTGCCGGTGGGCGCTGCGCTGCGGCCCTCGCGGGTGGCGATCATGTCCTCCTCGCTGGGCCACTGGCCTGCCAGCAGGTAGTCGAACACCCGCCGCGCGATGGGGGCGGCCGCAGCCGCGCCGAAGCCGGCGTTCTCGACGATCACCGCCAGCGCGATGGCGGGCGACTCGAGCGGTGCGAATGCGGTGTAGAGCGAGTGGTCGCGCTGGAACTCCGTCAGGCGCGCAGCGTTGTACTTCTCGTTGGCCTTCACGCCCACGGCCTGGGCGGTGCCGGTCTTGCCACCGGTCTGGTAGGGCGCGCCGGCAAACACCCGGGTCGAGGTGCCCTCCTGGGTGACACCGTACAGCGCACTGATCAGCAGCGCCACATGCTCGGGCTTGAATGGCAGCACCGGCAGTGCCTGCCCCGCCACCGGCGTGGCCTGCTGGGTGACGACGTTGCGGATCTCCCTCACCAGACGGGGCTCGAAGCGCTGCCCGCCCGACACCAGCGTGGCGGTGGCACTGGCCAGCTGCAGCATGGTGAAGTTGTTGTAGCCCTGGCCGATGCCCAGCGAGATGGTCTCGCCGGCATACCACCTCTGCTGCTCGGGCCGCTTGTAGGCGCGCTTCTTCCAGGCGGTGCTGGGCAGCAGGCCGGTCACCTCGCCATCCATGTCGATGTCGGTCTTGCGGCCGAAACCGAAGGGCAGCAGCTGCTCGTGCATCAGGTCCACGCCCAGCTCGTTGGCCAGCGAGTAGTAGTAGACGTTGCTGCTCTGCACGATCGAGCGGCGCATGTCCACCGGGCCCAGGCCGCGGTCGCCGTGGCTGCGGAACTCATGCCCGCCGAAGTTGAAGGTGCCGCCGTCGTGGACGATGGTGCCGGGCCCGCGCTTGCCGGTGTTGAGCGCAGCCATGGCCATGAAGGGCTTGAAGGTGCTGCCCGGCGGGTAGGTGCCGCGCAGCGCGCGGTTCAGCAGCGGCTTGTCGACGCTCTCGTTAAGCGCGCGCCAGCTCTCGACGTCGATGCCGTCGACGAACAGGTTGGGGTCGAAGCTGGGCTTGCTGACGAAGGCCAGCACCTCGCCGTTGCGCGGGTCGATGGCCACCAGCGCGCCGCGCCGGTTGCCGAACAGCTGCTCGACCAGCGCCTGCAGCTTGATGTCGATCGACAGCACCAGGGTGTTGCCGGGCGTGGCCGGGTGGGTCTTGAGCCGGCGCACCGCACGCCCGCCGGCCGACGTTTCCAGCTCCTCGAAGCCGGTGGTGCCGTGCAGTTCGCGCTCATAGTGCTGCTCCAGGCCCAGCTTGCCGATCACATCGGTGCCGCGGTAATTGGCCAGCAGCTCGTCGTCCCAGTCCTCCATCGCCTTCTTCTCGGCGGCATTGATGCGGCCGATGTAGCCGATCAGGTGGCTGCCCACCTCGCCGGCCGGATAGCTGCGGAACAGCCGCGCGCGCACGTCCACGCCCGGAAAGCGGTAGCGCTGCGCCATGAAGCGGGCCACCTCCTCGTCGCTGAGCCTGGTTCGGATCGGCAGCGACTCGAAGCGCTTGCTCTCGTCTTGCAGGCGCTTGAAACGGCGGCGGTCACGCGGCTCGATGCTGAGCACCTGCGCCAGGCTGTCGATCACTGCTTCGAGCTCGCCCTGCACGCGTGAGGGCGTGATCTCCAGCGTGTAGGCCGAGTAATTGGTGGCCAGCACCACGCCGTTGCGGTCGACGATCAGCCCGCGGTTGGGCACCACCGGCAGCACCGTGGTGCGGTTGGCCTCGGCCTGCAGCGCCAGCTCTTCGTGGCGCACCACCTGCAGCACCACCATGCGCCAGCCCAGCAGGCCGAAGCACAGCAGCACGAACAGCGCCGCCACCAGCAACCGGCGGTTGAACCGGTCGAGGTCGCGTTCGAGGTTCTTGAGTTCAGCCATGGGAATAGGCTACCCCCGGCTCGGCGGGTACGCCGAGCCACCCCCCGCGGGGGTGCGGGGCGGGGTGCCAGGCCGCTCAGGAGCGGCCCGGCGCTGGGCCCGCGTTCCTTCGATTGGGTTCTGTGGCATCACAAGGGCCGATTCTTGTCGGGATCGGGCGCGCGGCGTTGCGGTGCCAGCAGCAGCAGCACCACCAGCGGCCACAGCAGCGCTTCGAACACCGGCGCCAGCAGCACCGTCCAGCCCGGGAACATGCCGCCGGCGGCCAGCCGCGCCAGCATCGACAGCGCATGCGCGGCGAAGAACACCGGCAGCACGTGCAGCGCCTGCGCCGGCAGGCTGAACCACAGCACCCGCCGGTGCACGGTGATGGCGAGGTAGCTCAGCAGCGTGTAGGCCAGCGCATGCTGGCCCAGCACCGCGCCCTGGTGCACGTCCATCACCAGGCCGAAGGAGAAGGCCAGGCCCACGCCCACGCGGCGCGGCTGGTGCACGTTCCAGAACACCAGCACCAGGGCCAGCAGGTCGGGCGCGGCCGGGTGGCGGCCGCCGGGCAGCATCTCCAGCAGCACCGCGCCGAGCAGCGTGAGCGCAATGAAGAAGGGGTTGACCGGCAGCAGCAGCTGGTCGGTGCGGGGCGCCATGATCACCGCGTCAGCTCCTGGCCCGAGGCCGGAACGCCGGGGCGGCCAGCGCCGCTGGCGCGCACGCCGGCCTTGGCCGTGCCGGGTGCCGATGCGGTGGCCGGCGCCGGCCGGGGCGGCATCTGCAGCGCCAGTGGCTCCAGCACCAGCATGTGGCGCAGGTTGTCCAGCGCCGCCGCCGGCGCCAGCACGATGCGGGCAAAGCCGGCGTCGGAGCGCCGGTCCACCCGCGCCACCCGCGCCACCGGCAGGCCGGGCGGGTAGACGCCATCGACACCGCTGGTGGAGAGCGCATCGCCGACCTGCACGTCGGCGTTGCCGGCCATGAAACGCAGCTCCAGCGCATTGCCGCCCTCGGCGCCGCCGAAGGCCGCACCGCGCTGCTGGGTGCGGGCATTCAGCACCGGGATGGCCGCGTCGCGGTCGGTCAGCAGGGTGACCACGGCGCTGAGCGGGTAGACCTCGGTCACCTGGCCCAGCACGCCGGCCTCGTTGACCACCGGCGCGCCGGCCACCACGCCCTGGCGCGCGCCACGGTTGATGAAGATCTTGCGCGAATAGGCGTCACCGGCCTCGTACAGCAGCTCGGCCGCCACCGCACGCACCTGCAGCGCCGGTTGCAGCGCCAGCAGCGCGCGCAGGCGCTCGTTCTCGGCGGCCAGCTGCTCGGTGCGGGCGGCGCGCTCGCTCTGGCGTGCCAACTGCTGGCGGGCGGCGGACTCGCGCGATTGCGCGTCCTTGATGCCCTGCAGGTAGCTCCGGCCGTTGTCCAGCAGCACGGCGGGCACCTGCAGCGTCTGCTGCAGCGGCAACAGCGCGGTGGCCACTGCCGAGCGCAACGGCTGGGTCAGCTGCCAGCGGGTGTCGGCCGCCATCAGGAACACCGCCAGCGCCGAGAACAGCGCCAGCTTGGTCAGCGCCGACGGCCCCTGCCGGAAGAACGGCGGCGGCGTGCGGTCGATGGTGCCCAGCGCCATGGCAGGTCAACGGCCGACGGCGCTGGCCGTGCGGCGGTGGCGCCCGGCGGGGCCCTGAAGGACAACAGCCGGCTGCATCTGTGATGCGCCGGCCGGTGGGCGGACCATCGCCACTCACTCGGAGGTGAAGATCGAGCCGCGGCCTTCCATGCGCTCCAGCGCCATGCCGCAGCCACGCACCACACAGGTCAACGGGTTTTCAGCCACCAGCACCGGCAGGCCGGTTTCCTCGGCCAGCAGACGGTCGAGGTCGCGCAGCAGCGCGCCGCCGCCGGTCAGCATCATGCCGCGCTCGGCGATGTCGGCGCCCAGTTCGGGCGGGGTCTGTTCCAGCGCGTTCTTCACCGCGCTGACGATCTGGTTCAATGGGTCGGTCAGGGCCTCGAGGATCTCGTTGCTGCTGATGGTGAAGCTGCGCGGCACGCCTTCACTCAGGTTGCGGCCCTTGACCTCGATCTCCTTGACCTCGCTGCCGGGGAAGGCGCTGCCGATGTTCTTCTTGATCATCTCGGCGGTGGGTTCACCGATCAGCATGCCGTAGTTGCGGCGGATGTAGTTGATGATGGCTTCGTCGAACTTGTCGCCGCCCACCCGCACGCTGCCCTTGTAGACCATGCCGCCCAGGCTGATCACGCCCACCTCGGTGGTGCCGCCGCCGATGTCGACCACCATCGAACCCGAGGCTTCAGTCACCGGCAGGCCGGCGCCGATGGCTGCGGCCATGGGTTCCTCGATCAGGTAGACGTCGCTGGCACCGGCGCCCAGGGCCGATTCGCGGATGGCGCGGCGCTCGACCTGGGTGCTGCCGCAGGGCACGCAGATGATGATGCGCGGACTGGGCCGCAAGATGGACTGCGGATGCACCATCTTGATGAACTGCTTGAGCATCTGCTCGGTCACGGTGAAGTCGGCGATCACGCCGTCCTTCATCGGCCGGATGGCCTCGATGTTGCCGGGCACCTTGCCCAGCATGGCCTTGGCTTCCTTGCCGACGGCCTGGATGGTTTTCTTGCCTTGCGGGCCGCCTTCATGGCGGATGGCGACGACCGAGGGTTCGTCGAGCACGATGCCCTTGCCACGCACATAGATCAGCGTGTTGGCAGTGCCCAGGTCGATGGCGAGGTCGGTGGAGAAGTAGCGGCGCAGGGATCCGTACATGGGGCGGTCAAGCAGTCTGGCAACCGGTGCGATCGGCCGCCGATGCCACGGGCAGGGCGGCCTGAGGACTCAGCGGTTGTGGGGTGTCTTGGGGCGGGCTCGGCTCGCGGTCGGCGCCGGCCGGCGTTGGCGCCGTGGCTCTTGGATAACCATAGATAATACCCCATCACCCCGGTGTTCCTGGGCTCAGGAACCCGCTGCCGGACACCTCCTCCCCATGGCCTTGACCCCGCAGGACACCAGCCGCATCGCGCATCTGGCCCGGCTTGAACTCTCCGCCGCAGAGGCCCCCGAGATGCTCAAGCAGCTCAATGATTTCTTCAGCATCGTCGCGCAGATGGGTGCGGTCGACACCTCTGGCGTCGAACCGCTGTCCACCCCGCTGTCGGCCATCCAGCAGGTGCAGTTGCGCCTGCGCGAAGACGTGGTCACCGAGCGCGACAACCGCAGCGCCAACCAGCGCAGCGCCCCGGTGGTGGAAGACGGCCTGTTCCTCGTGCCCAAGGTGATCGAGTGAGCGACACCGCCCTGCACCACCTGGGCGTGGCGGCGCTGGCGCGTGGCCTGGCTGGCGGCCAGTTCAGCAGCGCCGAGTTGACCGGCCACCTGCTGGGCCGCATCGCCGCCCACCAGGCATTGGGCGCCTTCTTGCAGGTGGATGCCGACGGCGCCAGCGCCGCCGCCCGCGCTGCCGACGCCCGCCGTGCCGCTGGCGATGCGGCGCCGCTGCTGG
>JBBRVT010000131.1:0-10261 GCA_038246615.1 Burkholderiales bacterium | reverse complement strand
GGTGGCCTACTTCGGCGCCAGCCGGATCGCCCCGTCCAGCCGGATCACCTCGCCGTTGAGCATGTCGTTTTCGATGATGTGCTGGACCAGCTTGGCGTAGTCGGCGGGCGTGCCGAGACGCGACGGGAAGGGCACGCCGGCGGCCAGTGCGTCCTGCACCGCCTGCGGCATGGTGAACAGCATCGGCGTGCCGAAGATGCCCGGCGCGATGGTCATGTTGCGGATGCCGTTGCGGGCCAGGTCTCGGGCGATCGGCAGGGTCATGCCGACCACGCCGCCCTTGCTGGCGGCATAGGCCGCCTGGCCGATCTGGCCGTCGTAGGCGGCCACGCTCGCGGTGCTGATCAGCACGCCGCGCTCGCCGGTGGGCTCGGGCGTGTTGTTGACCATGGCCTCGGCGGCCAGGCGGATCATGTTGAAGCTGCCCACCAGGTTGACCATGATGGTCTTGGTGTAGGTGGCCAGCGGGTGGGCACCGTCCTTGCCCACCGTCTTGACCGCCGGGGCAATGCCGGCGCAGTTCACCAGGCCGAACAGCGGGCCCAGGGCCACGGCTGCGGCCACGGCGGCCTGGCCGTCGGCCTCCTGGCTGACGTCGCACTTGATGAAACTGGCGATGCCCGCGCCGCCCAACTCGGCCGCCAGCGCCTGGCCCTTGTCGGCCTGCAGGTCGGCGATGACCACCTTGGCGCCTTCACGCACCAGCATGCGGGCGGTGCCCTCGCCCAGCCCCGACGCGCCGCCGGTGACGATGAAGACCTTGCCTTGGATGTCCATGGTTGCTCCTTGTGGAATGAAATTGTTGTGTTGGCGTGCCGGGCCGGCACCAGCCGGCGGCGACTTGAACATGCACTCTGCCCATCTATACTAAACTTAGTTCAACCGATTCAACCAACTGGAGCCTGACGTGGGCATCACAGTCAACATTCATGAGGCCAAGACCCACTTGTCGCGGCTGGTCGATCAGGCGGCCAAAGGGCAGGAGTTCATCATCGCCAAGGCTGGCAAGCCGATGGTGCGGGTGGTGCCTATCGAGGCTCCGCCAGCCACGCGCACCTTGGGTTTTCTGGTCGGGCAAGGCACGATCACTGCTGAGCTGAAGGCTGATTTCGCCGACGACATCGCGGTCATGTTCGGTGGTGGTCGCTGAGACGGTGCTGCTGATCGACACCCATCTGCTGCTGTGGGCTGCGTTCGACCCCGCACGCCTGTCGGTCAAGGCAACCAAGGCCTTGCAGTCGCGCGACACACCACTGGCGTTCAGCCTGGCCAGCCTGTGGGAGGTGGCGATCAAGACCTCGCTCGGTCGGCCGGGCTTTTCAGTGGATGTGGCGCAGTTGCACCAGGCGTTGCTGGGCCAAGGCCTGGTCGAGTTGCCCATACGGCCTGCGCATCTGGTCCGCGTTGCCAGCCTGCCGTGGGTGCACAAAGACCCGTTTGACCGCTTGCTGGTGGCACAGGCCATGGAAGACAAGCTCAGCTTGCTCACTATCGATGCCACGTTGCGGCGCTATGGCCGGTTCGTCAAGCTGGTCTAGCAGCTGCGGCTTCAGGGTGGCGGGCCAGCACACCTGGCGGCGTCGATCAGCCGGCCAGCGCCGCCATCACCCGGGCGGTGATCTCGTCCACCGTGCCCAGCCCGCCGATGCGGGCATGACGCGGCGCCTGGGCGTCGCCAGTGGCGGCCCACCGGGCGTAGTAGTCGACCAGCGGGCGGGTCTGCGCCTGGTACACGTCCAGGCGCTTGGACACCGTGGCTTCACTGTCGTCGTCGCGCTGCACCAGTGGCTCACCGGTCAGGTCGTCGATGCCAGCCACCTTGGGCGGGTTGAACTGCAGGTGGTAGCTGCGGCCGGAAGCCAGGTGCACCCGGCGGCCGCTCATGCGCTCGATGATGGCCGCGTCGGGCACGTCGATCTCCAGCACCAGGTCGAGCTTGACGCCGGCCGCCTTCATCGCGTCGGCCTGCGGGATGGTGCGCGGGAAGCCGTCGAACAGGAAGCCCTTGGCGCAATCGGGCTGGGCGAGGCGTTCCTGCACCAGGCCGATGATGATCTCGTCGTTGACCAGCGCACCGGCGTCCATCACCTTCCTGGCCGCCAGGCCCATCGCGGTGCCGGCCTTGACGGCAGCGCGCAGCATGTCGCCGGTTGAGATCTGGGGGATGCCGAGCTTCTGGCAGATGAAGCCTGCCTGCGTGCCCTTGCCGGCGCCCGGCGCGCCCAACAAAATCAATCTCATCCTTGCCTCGTCGTGTTGTATGGGTCTGTGGTCTGGCCGCTGCGGGGACAGCCCTGCACGACATCTGACATCTTGATTTGAGAATAGCACGCCATGCCCTGCGGCAAGCTGACGCGGCGGGGGGGCCAAACCCCCATGACGCCCGGTGCGGGCCGTGCCGGCAAGCCCGCTGCGGCGGGCACAGACAGCGGACTCAGGCAGCGCTGAACAGTGCGCGCACGCGGGCCAGGTCGTCCGGGGTGTCCACCCCTGGCCCGGGGCGCTCGGTGCTCACATGCACGGCAATGCGCTCGCCGTGCCACAGCACCCGCAACTGCTCCAGCGATTCCAGCGTCTCCAGCGGCGCCACCGCCAGCGTGGGGAAACGCCGCAGAAAGCCAGCGCGGTAGGCATACAGCCCGACATGGCGCAGGGGCGCCGGGTGGGCCGGCAACTGCTGGATGCCCCGGGCAAAGCCGTCGCGCCACCAGCCGATCGGCGCGCGCGAGAAATACAGCGCCCGGCTGTCGGCGTCCAGCACCACCTTCACCACATTCGGGTTGCAGAACTCGGCCACCTCGTCGATGGCGTGGGCCACCGTCGCCATCACGCAATCGGGCCGCTGGCGCAGCAGCGCGGCGCAGGCGTCGACCATGGCCGGTGCGATCAACGGCTCGTCGCCCTGCACGTTGACGACCAGGTCATCACCGTCCAGGCCCAGCAGGGTGCAGGCCTCGGCCAGGCGGTCGCTGCCGCTGGGGTGGTCGGCGCGGGTCAGCACCGCCGCCACGCCGTGCGCCTGACAGGCGGCGACGATGGACGGCGCATCGCCGGCCACCACCACCCGCGCGGCACCACTGCGCGCTGCGGCTTGCGCCACGCGCACCACCATCGGCAGGCCGGCGATGTCGGCCAGCGGCTTGTCGGGCAGGCGGCTGCTGGCCAGCCGCGCGGGGATCAGGACGGTGAAGCCCATCGCCGGCGACAGCAGGGCCTACAGCGGCGACGGTGCCGGCGCCGGAAAGTCTTCCAGCACCCGGGCTTCGGCCTCCAGCATCACCGGGATGCCGTCGCGGATGGGAAAGCCCAGCCGGTCGGCCGGGCATTGCAGCTCATGTTGCCGGCCCTGCGCGTCACGGGCCATCTGCAGCGGGCCCTTGCACAGCGGGCAGACCAGCAGGTCGATCAGGCGGTGGTCCAGGCTCATCGTGGTGCCTTGAAGGGGGCGCAGAGGCTGCGCAGGGCACCGGCAAATGCCGGCTCGGGCTGGAAGTCTAGCCGGGCCACCCACACCCGGGTGATCCCGGTGCGGTCGGGGCGCAGCTTGACCGCATCTTTCTCGGTCAGCACCAGGTCCGGCGTGTCGGCCGGCCAGGGCAGCGGGTGCAGTGGATGGTGGTCGGCCAGCGGCAGCCGGGTGATGGCCAGGCCCTGGGCTTCCAGCATGCGGAAGAAGCCTTCCGGCCGGGCCAGACCGGCGGCGGCCAGCAGCGGCGTGGTCTTGCCGGCAGCGGCCAGCAGCGGCGCGCCCCTGCCGGCAGCGGCCTGCAGCGCGGGCCAGCCGCCGTCGGCCGGCAGCGCCGCGCCGGCCCACCAGTCGGCCAGCGGCTGCACGCCGGACAGGTGGCGCGTGCCGGTGCAGCCTGGCAGGGCGGTGCTGGGCTGCGGCGCGTTGTACAGCACCCGCTGGTGCGGGCCCAGGCGCTGCGGCACCGGCTCGCGCAGCGGCCCGGCGGGCAGCAGCAGACCGTTGCCGGCGCCGCGCTCGTCGAACACCAGCAGCGCCATGTCGTGGTGCAGGCGGTGGTGCTGCAGACCGTCGTCGGCCACCAGGATGTCGACCGCAGGATGGGCGCGGCACAGCGCCTGCGCGGCCGCCGCGCGGTCGGCGCCCACCACCACCGGCGCGCCGGTGCGCAGGTGGATCAGCAGTGGCTCGTCGCCGACGTCGGCGGCGCTCTGATGGCGGTCGACAGCGCGCACGCCGCTGCCGCGTCGGCCATGCCCGCGCGAGACCACGCCGGGTGTCCAGCCCTGCTGGCGCAGCAGCCCGACCACCGCCATCACCGCCGGGGTCTTGCCGGCGCCACCGGCCACCAGGTTGCCCACCACCAGCAGCGGCACCGGCGCAGGCCTGGCCCGGCGCAAGCCCAGGCGGTACAGGCTGCGGTGCGCGGCCGCCAGTGCGCCGTACAGCCAGGACAGCGGTTGCAGCAGCCGGGCGCCGATGCCGGGCTCCGGCCGCGCCCATTGGGCTGCCAGCCAGGCTGCCAACCAGGCCGCCAACCAGGCCGCCAGGCTGCCGCCGGGCATCACGCGTGCAGCACGTCTAGCGCGGCGCCGCGTCGGCCGGCAGCTGGGTGGCGAAGGTCAGGCGCGGCAGGTTGGCGCGCCGCGCCGCGTCCATCACGTTGACCACCGACTGGTGCGCCGCCAGCGCGTCTGCCGAGACGATCACCACCGGTGCTGCGCCGGGTTCGGCCGGCGCCGGGCCGGCGGCCCGGGTGAGCGCGGCGGTCAGCAACTCGATGCTGCGGCCGTCCAGCGGCACGCGGTTGACGGCATAGCGGCCGTCGGCAGCCACGCTGACCAGGATCTCGGCCGGCCGCTCGGCCAGCTTCTCGGCGTCGGCCGTGGGCAGGGTGATCTGCAGTTCGGAATAGCGGCTGTAGGTGGTCGACAGCATCAGGAAGATCAGCACCACCAACAGCACGTCGATGAACGGGATCAGGTTGATCTCGGGTGCTTCGCTCGGGCGGCGGCGGAAGTTCATCGCCCGGGCGCCCGCTCAGCGGCCGTTGCCGGCGGTGGGCCGCACGGCAAAGCGCATCAGGTGCGGCACCATGCGGTCGGCAGCGAGTTCCAGGCTCATCAGATGGTCGTCGACCCGCCCGCGGAAATAGCGGTAGAACATCAGCGCCGGGATGGCGACGATCAGCCCGAAGGCGGTGTTGTACAGCGCGATCGAGATGCCGTGCGACAGCGCCGCCGGATTGCTGGCGCCGGTGGGCGCCTGCGCGCCGAAGATCTCGATCATGCCCACCACCGTGCCCAGCAGCCCCAGCAGCGGGGCAGCGGTGGCGATGGTGCCCAACGCGTTCAAGTAGCGCTCCAGCTGCTGGGCGGCGGCGCGGCCTGCGGTCTCGAAGGTCTGGCGCAGCATGCGCTCGGTGGTGCGGGGCTCGACGATCATCGCGCGCAGCCCGCTGGCCAGCACGCCGCCCAGCACCGAGTTCTCGCTGAGCTTGTTGACCACGTCCATCGCCGGCAGGCTGCTGCGGCTCACCGTCATCACTTCGTCGACCAGGGCCGCCGGGGAGACGCGGCCGCTGCGCAGGCTCATCAAGCGCTCGATGACCAGCGCCAGCCCCACCACGGAGCACAGGATCAGGGGCCAGATCGGCCAACCGGCGGCTTGTATGATCGACAGCAACAGGGGCCTCTCAAGTGGGCTTGGGCTTGGGCGGTAGGCAGAGCGGCATGCACCACCTGCAGGTTGGGCGCGATTATGGCGCGTGGTGTCAGCCCCGCTCCGGGCCCGGGCGGGCTGTTGCCCTGCGGCCGCACCAGCCAATCCACCGCTGCTGTGGACAAGCTTGTGGGCAACTGCCCTGGCAGCCATCAGAAACCACGTATTTCCTGGCTCGGCTTTGGATTGCTGAAAATTGAGGCACCACTTTCTCTTTCAAAATCAAGCACTTGCACAATTGCGACAGGCGCGTGACAGTGCTGTCGGCGCATGCTGTGCGGTGTGGCGGGCCTGTGGAATTCAGCCGGCTGCGGCAGTGCCTGGCACCCGGGCGGCAGGCCGCTGATGGCACTGCCTGAACCCGCCGGCGCTGCGCTGCCGGCACGCGCCTGGAGCGTGGCGGCACTGCTTCTGGCGGTGGCCGACGCGCTGGCCGCGCGGCTGGGCGCGGTCACGGTGCGTGGCGAGATCTCCGGCTTCAACCGCGCGGCCAGCGGCCACTGCTACTTCAGCCTGAAGGACAGCGACGGCCAGCAGGCGCTGCTGCGCTGCGCGATGTTCCGCCGTGCGGCCGGCCTGCTGGACTTCCGGCCCGCCGACGGGCAGCAGGTGGAACTGCGCGGGCGCATCACGGTGTATGAATCCCGCGGCGAGCTGCAATGCGTGGTCGAGCACCTGCAGCGTCTGGGCGAGGGCTCGCTGTACGAGCTGTTCCTGAAGCTCAAGGCGCGGCTGGCGGCGGCCGGCCTGTTCGATGCCCAGCGCAAGCGGCCGCTGCCGTTGTATCCGCGAACCGTGGGCGTGGTCACCTCGCTGGGCGCGGCGGCGCTGCACGATGTGCTGACCGCCATCGCCCGGCGTGCGCCGCAGCTGCGGGTGGTGGTCTACCCATGCCTGGTGCAGGGGCCGGAGGCGCCAGCGCAGATCGTGCGCGCGATCGGCCAGGCCAACGCCCGGCAAGAGGCAGACCTGTTGATCGTCTGCCGCGGCGGCGGCTCGCTCGAAGACCTGTGGGCCTTCAACGACGAGGCGGTGGTGCGTGCCGTGGCCGGCAGCGCGCTGCCGGTGGTGTGCGGCGTCGGCCATGAGACCGACACCTGCCTGGCCGAACTGGCGGCCGACCTGCGCGCGCCCACGCCCACCGCAGCGGCCGAACTGGCCACGCCGCTGCGCAGCGAGGCACTGGCGCGGCTGCAGGCGCTGGCGCTGGCACTGCAGCGTGGGGTGGGCCGGCGCCTGGACCAGCAGGCGCAGCGGCTGGACCGGCTGGCGCTGCAGATCGGCCGGCCGGCGCGGCTGCTGGACCAGCAGGCCGCCCGGCTGGACCGGCTGCAGGCGCGCCAGCAGCAGGCGCTGGTGCAGGCGCTGGCGCTGCGGCAGCGCCGCGTCGACACCCTGCACCAGCGTCTGCAGGCCGCACTGCGCCAGCAGGTCCACGGCCACGGTGAGCAGCTGGCCCGGCTGGCATTGCGGCTGGCCGCCAACGACCCGCAGCAGGTGCTGTCGCGTGGTTATGCCTGGCTGGCCGATGCCCAAGGCCGGCCGGTCACCCGCGCCGCCGGCCTGGCGGTGGGCAGCCAGCTGGCCGCGCAATGGGCCGACGGCAGCGCCCAGGTGCAGGTGCTGAGCGTTCAGCCTGACGGCGCGGCGCCCGGCACGCCCGCACCAGCACCCGCACCAGCGGCTGCGCCCCGCGCCCGCGCCAGGCGCCGGGCAAGTCCCTGAGGCCCGGTGCGGCCCACCGCGCTGCCTACAATCCGGGGCTGCACAAGTTTCGCAACCCAGGCGCCATGGCTGACACAGCGGCGCCGCTTCCGCCAAGGATGCCCTCCATGAGCTACACCCTGCCTGCCCTGCCCTATGCCACCGACGCCCTGGCACCGCACATCTCGCCCGAGACCTTCGAGTTCCACTACGGCAAGCACCATCAGGCCTATGTCACCAACCTGAACAACCTGGTCGGCGGCACCGAGTTCGCCGGCCTGCCGCTGGAAGACGTGGTCAAGAAGTCGTCGGGCCCGGTCTTCAACAACGCCGCCCAGGTCTGGAACCACACCTTCTTCTGGAGCAGCATGAAGCCGGCCGGCGGCGGTGAGCCCACCGGCGCACTGGCCGCAGCCATCGATGCCAAGTGGGGCAGCTACGCCGCCTTCAAGGAAGCCTTCACCAAGAGCGCGGTGGGCAACTTCGGCGCGGGCTGGACCTGGCTGGTGAAGAAGGCCGACGGCACGGTGGACATCGTCAACACCAGCAATGCCGCCACGCCGCTGACCGGTGCCGACAAGGCCCTGCTCACCATCGATGTGTGGGAGCACGCCTACTACATCGACTACCGCAACGCCCGCCCGAAGTTCGTCGAGACCTTCCTGAACTCCCTGGTCAACTGGGACTTCGCGTCGGAAAACTTCGCCTGACCGTTCAGCGGCCGAAGTTCAAGGTTGCAATCGCCAAGGGCCGTCCGGCATCGCCGGACGGCCCTTCTGCCGTCCTGGCTACCGATTCAGGGCTTGAACGGCGCCCCGCCGAGCTTGAAGCCGGCCTGGATGCCGCGTTTGGCGAACCAGCCCTGGTTCATCTCCAGCACGAAGCGCACCGGCCTGGCCGAGCAGTGCGACGCTTCGTCGAACGGCTTCATGTCGGCCAGGTTGACGATGCTGCCGTCGTCGGCCACGAAGGCGATCGTCAGCGGCGTCGGCGTGTTCTTCATCCAGAAGCACTGCGGCGTGGCGCTCTCGAAGATGAACAGCATGCCCTCGTGGCTGCCCAGGTCGCGCCGGTACATCAGGCCCTTCTGCCGCTGTTCGGGGGTCTGCGCCAGTTCGGCGCGGATGTTGTGCATGCCGGCGTTCAGGGTGATGGCCTGCAGGCGCTGAGGCTGCCCTGCATCTTGCTGGGCATGTGCCGGCCGGGCGCACACCGCAGCGGCGGCAGCGAGCACGCAGACGGCCATCGTCTTGACATAGATCATGCTGAACCCTCGGGGAGACCACTAGATTAGCGCTGCCTGCAGTCCGGCCCAGGCCGGGCCAGGCGCCCTGCGCTGCACACTTTCATTTCACCATGCCCCCCTCGACCATCGCCGCAGGCCCGCTGCCGCCCCCCGGCAACGGGGCCGCAGCCGGCCCGGCATCGGCCGACAGCCTGGCGGTGCTGGACGATCCGGTCGAGCAACGCCGTTTCACCCGCTTCCACACCGACGCCGCCGGCCAGGCGCTGGCCGATTCGTCACTGCGCATCAGCGGCATGCACTGCGCCGCCTGTGCCGGCCTGATCGAGCAGGCCATGCTGCGTGTGGCTGGGGTGCTGGAGGCCACGGTCAGTGCCGCTGGCGAGCGGGCGCGGGTGCAGTGGCTGCCCGGGCGCACCCGGCTGACAGACATCGTGCAGGCCGTGCGCGCTGCCGGCTACGACGCCACGCCCGACACCGCTGTCGACGCCCGCGAGGTCCGCAAGCTGGAACACCGCCAGGCGGTGTGGCGGCTGTTCGTGGCCACCTTCTGCGGCATGCAGGTGATGATGATGGCCACGCCCAGCTACGTGGCCACCGGCAACGACCTGGCGCCCGACCTGCGCCAGTTGCTGAACTGGGGCAGCTGGCTGCTGAGCCTGCCGGTGATGGTGTTCGCCGCCGGGCCGTTCTTCAGCGGTGCCTGGCGCGGGCTGCGCCAGCGCCGCATCGGCATGGACGTGCCGGTGGCGTTGGGCGTGCTGGTCACTTTCGTCGCCAGCACCGGTGCCACCTTCGACCCGGACGGCATGTTCGGCCACGAGGTCTACTTCGATTCGCTGACCATGTTCGTCAGTTTCCTGCTGGCCGGCCGGCTGCTGGAGACCCGCGCCCGCCACCGCGTGGCCCAAGTGCTGGAAGCCGCGCTGGACGGCATGCCCGAGACCGCGCTGCGGCTGGACGCCCAGGGCCGGGCCGAGCGGGTGAGCGTGCAGCGCCTGGTGCCGGGCGACCGGGTGCGGGTGCCGGTGGGCCAGGCCTTTCCGGCCGATGCGGTGCTGGTCGAAGGCAGCACGCGGGCCGATGAAGCCCTGCTCACCGGCGAGAGCGTGCCGGTGGCCAAGGCGCTGGGTGCCACGGTGGTGGCCGGCAGCGTCAACCTGGGCGCACCGGTGGTGGTGCAGGTGCAGCGGGTGGGCGGCGACACCCGCCTGGAAGGCATCGTCGCCCTGATGCGCGATGCGATGAGCCAGCGCCCGTCGCTCACCCGCGCGGCCGACCGCTGGGCCACGCCCTTCCTCTGGGTGGTGCTGCTGCTGGCCGCCGGCGCGGCTGCGGTGTGGAGCCTGATCGACCCGAGCCGGGCGGTGTGGGTGGCCGTGTCGGTGCTGATCGTCACCTGCCCCTGCGCGCTGTCACTGGCTGCGCCGTCGGCTCTGCTGTCGGCCACCAGCGCACTGGCGCGCCGCGGCGTGCTGCTGCAGCGGCTGGACGCGCTGGAGACGCTGACCCGGCTGGACCGCATCTACTTCGACAAGACCGGCACGCTGACCGATGAGCACCTGCAGTACACCGGCCTGAAGCGGCTGGCCGGCCCGCCCGGTGCTGCGCTGGACGCACAGGGC
>JBBRVT010000130.1:0-10264 GCA_038246615.1 Burkholderiales bacterium | reverse complement strand
GTCACCGCCGGCCCCACTTTCGAGGCCATCGACCCGGTGCGCGGCATCACCAACCTCAGCTCCGGCAAGATGGGGTTTGCCATCGCCCGCGCCGCGCAGGAGGCCGGCGCCGCCGTGACCCTGGTGGCCGGCCCGGTGCACCTGCCCACGCCGCGCGGCGTGCGCCGCATCGACGTGCAGAGCGCGCAGCAGATGCATGACGCGGTGTTGCCCCTGGCCGCAGCGCATGGCGTCTTCGTGGCCACCGCTGCAGTGGCCGACTGGCGGCCGGTGCAGCCTGCGGGCGAGAAGATCAAGAAGGACGGCTCCGGCCAGGTGCCGGCCATCGGCTTCACCGAGAACCCCGACATCCTGGCTGCGGTGGCGCGCCTGCCGGGCGGCCCCTACTGCGTGGGCTTTGCCGCAGAGAGCCATGACCTGGCCCGCCATGCCCGCGAGAAGCGCCTGCGCAAGGGCGTGCCGCTGATCGTCGGCAACCTGGGGCCAGCCACCTTTGGCCGCGACGACAACACGCTGCTGCTGGTCGACGCCGATGGCGAGCGCGCGCTGCCCACTGGCGACAAGCTGAGCCTGGCACGTGAGCTGGTGGCCGAGATCGCGCGACGCCTGACGGCGCAAGGGCAGGGCGCGGCATGACGGTGGTCGACCTGAAGATCCTGGACGCGCGCCTGGCCGCGCAGCTGCCGGCTTATGCCACCCCTGGCAGCGCCGGGCTCGACCTGCGTGCCTGCCTGGACGCGCCGCTGGTCATCGCCCCTGGCGAGACGGTGCTGATCCCCACCGGCCTGGCGGTGCACATCGCCGACCCCGGCCTGGCCGCGATGATCCTGCCGCGCTCTGGCCTGGGCCACAAGCACGGCATCGTGCTGGGCAACCTGGTCGGCCTGATCGACAGCGACTACCAGGGCCCGCTGATGGTGAGTTGCTGGAACCGCGGCAGCACTGCCTTCACCGTGCAGCCACTGGATCGCATCGCGCAGATGGTGATCGTGCCGGTGGTGCAGGCAGCCTTCCGGGTGGTCGATGACTTCGGCGCCTCGCAGCGCGGTGGCGCTGGTTTCGGTTCCACTGGCCGCGCTTGAGCGCGCTGCCGGCTTCAGTGCAGATGGCGTGACGGCGGCGCCGTCGACAGCACGCTGACCGCACCGTCATCGACCGACTTCGACGCGATCTCGTCCTCGGTGGCCTCGCGCACTGCCTTCACCTGCACCGCCAGGCGCAGCGCCAGGCCCGCCAGCGGGTGGTTGCCGTCCAGCACCACATGTTCCGGGTAGACCTCGGTGACGGTGTAGATCAGGGCCGGCGGCATGTCCTGGGAGGCCGCGCCCTCGGGCAGGCCGTCGAACTGCATGCCTTCTTCCAGCTCGGTCGGGAACAGGCTGCGCGCCTCGAAGCAAACCAGTGCCGAGTCGTAGTCGCCGAAGCCGTGCTCAGGCTCCAGGTGCAGGTCGCAATGGAACCCGGCGCCCTGGCCGGCCAGCGCTTCTTCCAGTTTGGCCAGCAGGTCGTCACCGCCGTAGAAGAACTCCACCGGGTCGGTCAGTTCGTCCAGCGTGGCACCTTGGGCGTCTGCCAGTGTCCAGGTCAGGCTGACGACGCAGGGGGTGGTGATCAACATCCGGGAATGATCGCACAGGGCCGCGGCAGGGCCACCGGGCCGCGCCGGGCTGCGGCCACAATCCCGGCCCATGGATGTCACCCGACCGACGCCGCTGCTGGGCGGCTTGTCCCCGGCGCAATTCATGCGCCGCCACTGGCAGAAGAAGCCGCTGCTGGTGCGCCAGGCCTGGCCCGGCGTGCAGCCGCCGATCGGCCGCAGCGCGCTGTTCGACCTGGCCGGCGCCGAGGGCGTGGAATCACGCCTGCTCACCGCCTTCGACGGCAGCTGGCGGCTGCGCCACGGCCCCTTCAATCGGCGCGTCCTGCCGCCGCTGAAGCAGCCGAACTGGACCCTGCTGGTGCAGGGCCTGGACCTGCACTGGCAGCCGGCCCACGCGATGCTGCAGGCCTTCCGCTTCGTGCCCGAGGCCTGCCTGGACGACCTGATGATGTCCTACGCCAGCGACGGCGGCGGTGTCGGCCCGCACCTGGACAGCTATGACGTGTTCCTGCTGCAGGTGCATGGCCGGCGGCGCTGGCGCATCGGCCCGGTGGCCGACCGCAGCCTGCAGCCCGACCTGCCGGTGCGCATCCTGGCCAACTTCCAGCCCACCGAAGAGTGGCTGCTGGAGCCCGGCGACATGCTCTACCTGCCGCCGCTCTGGGGCCATGACGGCGTGGCCGAGGGCGAATGCATGACCTGCTCGATCGGCTTCCGCGCCGCCACCGAAACCGCATTGGCGCAGGAACTGCTGCACCAGCTCGCCGACGACCTGGAGCCAGCGCCGGCCGATGCCACCGGCCGCAGCGCAGAGCGCATCTACCGCGACCCGCGCCAGGCCGCCACCGCCACGCCCGGCCGGCTGCCCGACAGCCTGCGCCACTTCGCCCAGGCCGCGCTGCAGCGTGCGCTGCGGGATCCGCAGGCGCTGGACCGCGTGCTGGGCGCGCTGATGACCGAGCCCAAGCCCCAAGTCTGGTTCGACAGTGGCGCGCCGCTGCCGGCCGGCAGTGCGGCCGTGCTCGACCGCCGCAGCCGCATGGCCTACGACGACGTCCATGTGTTCATCAACGGCGAAGCCTTCCGCGCCGGCGGGCGTGACGCGCGGCTGATGCGGCAACTGGCCGACCAGCGCTGCCTGGCTGCGGCCGACGTGGCGCGGCTCAGCGCCGGAGCAGGCGCGCTGCTCGATGATTGGGCCGACGCCGGCTGGGTACAGCCCGCACCCTGATCGAGGAGCACGACATGCCCAGCCCGAAAAAGAGCGAGCTTCCTGCCGGGCCTCCCGGGCCTGCCGGGCCTTCCCCGCCTCCCGGGCCTCCCGCGCCGGTCTGGCCTGTACCCGGCCTGCACCAGGGCCGGCAGGTCTGCACCGGCCTGTTGCGCCAGGCCCTGCTGGGCCTCGCGCCATCGGCCGCTGCGGCCAACTGGCCGCTGGCGGGCACGCGTGCGCTGTGGCTGGCCGACCCCGACTTCGCCGACTGGCCGCTGGACGAGCCAGCGGTGCTGGCGGCCCTGTCGGCCTGGCTGCGCCAGAGCGGCCGGCAGTTGCGCATCGCCGGCCAGCACTTCGAGCTGACGGCGCGCCTGCACCCGCGCTTCGCGCGCTGGCGGCGCGACTGGACCCATGCGGTCGAGGTCTGGACACCCGCCGAGGGCCCGTTGGCGCCCATGCTGCGCGGCCTGCTGGCCGCCCCGTTGTGGTTGCAGTGGCAGGACGCACCAGACTGGCGCATGCGTTGTTTCACCGAAGCAGTGCATGCGCGCGCCGTTCAGGCGCAGATTGCAGACTTTTTACAACGCTGTGAGCCCGCATGGCCGGCGACCACGCTGGGTTTATAGGGGGCTTCCCTACATTTGCTATAATTTTTGGCTGGCTTCAGACGGGTTCGAGCCTTATGAAACTGGTTTCTGAACAGCCGGTTCCGTTGAATGCGTCGGATCCCTTTTCCCCCGTAAACGTCGATCAATACTCTCCACCGAGGACACCAATGAACAAGTCGCTTCTGCTCGCCACCGTGATTGCCGCCGCTGCCCTGACCGCCTGCGGCAAGAAAGAAGAAGCCGCCGTGGTGGCACCCGCCGCCCCCATGGCTGCCCCTGCTGCGGCCATGGCTGAAGCCGCTTCGGGCGTGGCTGACGCCGCCGCCTCGGCAGTCACCGCTGCGGACGCCGCCGCGTCGGCCGCTGCCGGCGCCGCTGCCGCTGCAGCCAGCAAGTAATCGGTTTCCAACTGATGCAGAGAAGCCGCCCTTGGGCGGCTTTTTTGATTGGCGGGCCGGAGGTGCTGCGCATCAATTGACCACGTCGACCAAGAACAGCGCGGCGCCATAGCGGTCGCAGCCGTCGGTCTTGCAGCGCGCCTTGCCCGCCAGCACCGACCCTGGCGCGGCATGGCCGCTGGCCAGCGCTGCTCCGGCCGCGCCCGTGGGCAGGTTGAGGAACCAGGCCACCCGCTCCTGGCTGAGGTGCGAGAAATCGCGCGGATGCTCCGAGACGATCACCGCGAAACGCTCCGGCCCGGCAGGCTCGGCGGTGTCGAGCGGCCAACTGGGCTGCGGCAGCGCCAGCGTCTGGCCGGCGCGGATGCGGTTGTCACTGGCCATGGTGTTGGGGTAGAGCAGCAGCAACGAGCCGTCGGGCCCGCCCACCAGCACATAGACATGGCCGTCACGCGACGACTGCACCTTGAAGCCCAGACGGTCCTTGCCAATGCGCAGCTTGGCTGCATTTGCGCTGGCCTGCACCTCGAAATCGGCGCTGCGGGCCTGCATCAGGCGATCGAACTCGGTCGAGATCGAGAACGGCGCGGCAGCGGGCGGTGTCGCGGCAGCAGGCTGCGTTGCTGCGGCAGGCGCTGCCGTGCCCGGTGGTGCTGTCAGGGCCATGGCCGGTGAGGCACCGGGTGCCGGCGCAGATGCAGGTGCCTGCTGTCGCTGGCCAGCCCAGAACGCCGCACCGGCAAGCAGCAGCACCGCTGCGCCCACGCCGCCCAGCAGCAGTGGCCGCGACACGCCGCCCGCCTTGGGCATCGGCAGCAGGGGCACCGGCGCCATCGGCGTCATCGGCGCCACCGGGGCGGCTGCAGCGGTCGGCGCAGCTCGGCGCACCGGCAGCGCCGGCATCGCCACGGCACCGGCCGGCAGGTCGTCGATGCCGAGCGCCTGCCGGAACGCCTGCACCGATTGCGGCCGGCCGTCGGGCCGCACGCTCAGGCCGGCGTCGATGGCCTGCAGGAAGCGCTCGGAGTAGCGCCCGGCCGCCGCCTGCACCAGCGGCACGCAGCTGTCGGCCACGGTGCGCGCCACCGACACCGGCGGCTTGCTGCCCATCACCGCAGCGTAGACCACGGCGCACAGCGCGTAGATGTCGGTCCAGGGGCCCTGCTTGAGCGAGGGTATCTCGGCGTACTGTTCCACCGGCGCATAGCCGGGCTTGAGGATGGCGGTGAGCGCCTGCGTGGCGTCGCCGATCACCTGGCGCGCGGCGCCGAAGTCCAGCAGCAGCGGCCGGCCACTGTCGGCCAGCAGCAGCACGTTGTCGGGGGCGATGTCGCGGTGCAGGCAGTGGTCGGCGTGGATCACCGCCAGCGCCTCGGTCAGCGATGCCAGCAGGGCGGTGAGCCAGCGTTCGTCGGGCGGGCCGCCCATCTGGCGCAGCGTCTCCTTCAGCGTATGGCCTTCGTAGAACGGCATCACCATGTAGGCCGTGCCGTTGGCGCGCCAGAAGCGGTAGACCTTCAGCAGCGACGGGTGGTCGAACTGCGCCAGCAGACGTGCCTCGTTGATGAAGCTGTCGAGGCCGGCGTCGAACACCGCCTGGTGCTTGTCGGCAGTGACCACGACGTCCAGCGGGCCGGAGCGCATCGCCAACGACGACGGCATGTACTCCTTGATCGCCACCCGGCGCTGCAGTGAATGGTCGTGCGCCAGGTAGACGATGCCGAAGCCGCCTTCGCCCAGCATGCGCAGCAACTCGAACTCTGCCAGGTGCGCGCCGGTGGGCAGGGCGTTGCCCCGCCCGGGGCTGGGCCGCGGGATCACCAGGGTGGCATCCCAGCCGGGGCCGGCCGGCGGCGTGGCAGGGATCGACCGGGACGGTTCGGGTGGGAGGCTGCTCATGGCGGCATGCGGCGGTGTGCGGCGGTGTGCGGCTGTGTTGGGCGGCAGGTGATTGCATTGTCACGTACACGGCCGCAAGTCCATCCCCAGGGAAGCCGGGCGGTGCGGCCGCTCGGCCGCCGTGGTGCTGTGCCGCCACACGCCATGGCCGAGATTGACAGGGATTGCACGGTCGCCCGTCCTGCGGGCTGCGGCCGCGCGTGCCGGCGCTCCATCGTGGCCGGCCCAGGCCTACACTTTGTGGCTCCGACATCTCTGCAGGGCGGCAACGCGGGTTGCGGCCCGCCTCGACCATGCTGAAGACATTGCGCCGGCTGCTTTCCGGGGCGTCCGGGGAGGTGGATCCAACCGCGCTGCGGCAGTGGGCGGACGAGCGCGGTCACGGCTGGCGCCGGGCGCGCGGCGCCGAGGGTTGCGTGATCGACGGCCGCCTGGGCCAGCAGGCCTGGCGCATCGAGTGGGGTGCGCCGCAACGCGACTACATCACCGGCATGGAACTGCGCATGATGGCCGAGCTCGACCTGCCCAGGGAGCTGATGGCCATGGTGCTGAACCGCGAGCTGATGGAGTCGATGGAGAAGGCGGTCTACGAGCGCTACGTGGACGATGTGCAGACACGCATCGAAACCGACACCCCGGCCGAGATGCGCTGGCTGGTGATGTTCCCCAAGACCAGTGCGCAGGACCTGGGCCGGCTGAGGGAGCGCTACGGTGCCGTCTGCAGCATCGGGCCATGGATGGCGCAATGGCTGCAAAGCCCGCTCAACGACGCGCTGGCCGCCACGCTCGAGCTGGCGGCGCCGGCCGAGCCGGTGGTGCTGAGCATCGGCCGCAGCCGTCTGACATTGCGCACCGC
The DNA here is from genome assembly GCA_038246615.1 of Burkholderiales bacterium. Lineage (GTDB taxonomy): Bacteria > Pseudomonadota > Gammaproteobacteria > Burkholderiales > Burkholderiaceae_C > Pseudaquabacterium. Next base: position 3,687 of record JBBRVT010000130.1, on the reverse strand, counting down.
GATGGCGCAGCCAGACGCCCAGCGCCTGGCGCAATGGTTCTCGGTGTTCGAGCATGCGCTGCGCGAGGCAAAACGGTTGGGCACCGAATGGCGCGCCCAGTCTGGCGCCGGCCTCACCACCCAGCCCAGCGCCTGGGCGAGCGGCGACTTGCCGCCTGCCAAGACGCCCGACACCGGGCTTTGACGGCGGCCGATCAGGCTGCGACCGCGCCCGGGTTCATCCCTCGGCGATGTCGAGCAGCTTGTCGCGGGACAGCACCACCAGCCGGGTGGGCTCGACCCGCACTGCGCCCTCGCGTTCGAAGCCCTTGAGCTCCTGGTTGACGCGCTGGCGCGAGGCGCCCAGCAGCTGCGCCAGGTCTTCCTGAGCCAGCTGCAGGCCGATGCGGATCTCCTCGCCCTGCTCGATGCCGTAGCTCTTGGCCAGCATGATGATCTGCTTGGCCAGGCGCGCCGACAGCGGCTTGGTGTTCAGGTCTTCGAACTGGTTGAACATCAGCCGCAGGCGGCGGCAGTTCAGGCGCAGCAGCGCGTCGTACAGCTCGGAATGCTGCGACAGCAGTTCCTTGAAGTCGGCCTTGCGCACGCACAGCAGCGTGGTTTCACCGTGGGCGTCGGCATCATGGGTGCGGGGCAGGCCGTCGAACAGGGCGATGTCACCGAACCACACGCCCGGCTCGCAGTAGGTGAGCGTGACCTGCTTGCCGGACAGCGACACCAGCGACACCCGCACCGCGCCGCGCGCCACGCCGCACCATTCTTCAGCCGGCGTGCCCCGTGAGGCCAGCGGCCCGCCGTCGCTCAACCGCCGCACATAGGCCCTGGACAGGATGGCGTGGCGCAGCGGTTGTGAGAGCTTGGAGAACCAGGCACCGGACTCGATGTTTTGACGCTCTTCGATCGTGAGAACCGGGGTATTCATGTCGTGTCCCAGGTGCGACAACCGCACCAGCATCCATTGTCGTTCAGTGCGCGCCGGTTGGCTGGCAGCGAATGCTCGGCAGCAATTGTCGGGAAACCGGGCGTGACAACCGGGCCGCCACGTGCCGGCGGGTGGCGAGAAATCCGGCGGGTTTCGGCAGTGCTGCGCCGCAGACCTGCATGCTAGAGTGATTCTTGACTTTTACCGACGGCCTCCGCTTGGCTGCTGCCCCCCCTCGCTCAGCGATTTGCCCGCGCATCCAGACCGCCATCGCCGCGGCCGTGGTGGCGCTTGCCATGTCTGCGCAGGCCCAGGTGGCCGTGGACGCAGGTGCGCCGGTTCTGCTGGCCGCCGGGCCGACGACCCAGGACGAGATCCGTGCGCTCGACAAGCAGGTGCAGACCGTGCTGACCGAAGCCCGGCGCCAGCAGGAACTGCTGGCGGTGCAGCGGGATCGCCTGGCACGGGCCGAAACCGCCAATGCCTGGCTGGCACTGGCGCTGGTCGCGCTGGGCGGCCTGGCGGGCTGGCTGGCATGGCGCCTGTGGCAGTCGCGGCGCCAGCAGGCGCAGGCTCCGGTCCCGGCGCCACCGGCAGCGCCCGCGCCGGACGACGACCCGGCGGCGCTGGACATGGCGGCTCTGGTGGCGGCGGCGATGCCCGACGGCCTGGCCGCGCGCGGCAGCGACCGCCCGCTGCTGTCCACACCTGCGGTCGCTGTGGCGCCGCCCGACCGCACCGCGCTGCAGCCACGCCAGGTGCAGCGGCAACGGGACAGCTCCGGCGTCAGCCTGTCTGCGCGCGATTTCTCGATGGGCACCGGCGTGCCGCCGCGTCCGGTGTCGGTGGAAGAACTGCTGGACCTGGAGCAGCAGGCGGATTTCTTCCTGGCGCTGGGCCAGGCGCAGTCGGCCATCGACCTGCTGCTGGGCCATGTGCGCGCCAGCGGTGGCGCCAGTGCGCCGCCTTACTTCAAGCTGCTGGAGATCTACCGCCAGCAGGGCGATGAGGAAGCCCATGAGCGCACCCGCGAGCGCTTCAACCAGCGCTTCAACGCACATGCGCCCGACTGGCAGGGCGATCTGGCCGGCGGCCGCCTGCTGGAAGACTATCCCGACGTGCTGCAGCGGCTGCAGCGCGCCTGGCCCCAGCCGATCCGCGCCGTGGCCGAAATGGAAGGGCTGCTGCTGCGCCGCGCCGACCTCGAGCCCTTCGACATGCCGGCCTACCGCGAACTGCTGATGCTGCATGCGCTGGTGCGCGACATGCCGGCCTCACCGGTGGCCGCCACCAGCCGGCCGCCCGCAGCGGTGACCGCGCCTGCGGTGCCGAGCGTGGACGCCGCAGCGCCGGCGGTGCCCGGTGACGCAGTCGACCTGCTGCTGCCGCTGGGCGAGGAGCCGCTGGACATCACCGCGCCGCGGCCGCACTTGGCCGAACAGTCCAATGCGCAGGCGATGCTGGCCGACTGGGTGTTCAGCCGCGCGGCACAGGCGCGGGGCGTGGCGGCTGCCGACAAACGCCCGACTGCTGCGCCCGCCCTCCGCCGCAGCATCAAGCTCGACCTGGACCTGAGCGAACATGCGCCGGCACCGCGCGAGTTCACCCGCCCGGCTGCATTCACCGACATCGACATGCGCCGCGACAAGCGCCTGTCCGACCTGGGCGGGCTCGACGAGACCGACATTGACAGCGGCGCGACGCCGCTGCCGTCGCGCCGCTGACGCTCAGAGCCGCGCCAGGCGCGCCAAGGCGGCCTGCAGGGTCGCGTCTTTCTTGGCATAGCAGAAGCGCGCCAGTCCCTGGTTGCGGCCATCGTCGTAGAAGGCCGACAGCGGAATGGCAGCCACGCCGATCTCGGTGGTCAGCCACTGGCAGAACTCACCCTCGGGCAGGCTGCTGATGGCGCTGTAGTCGACCACCTGGAAGTAGCTGCCCTCGCTGGGCAGCAGCTTGAAGCGGGTGCCGGCCAGGCCGGCGCGGAACAGGTCGCGCTTGGCGCTGTAGAACGCCGGCAATTCCAGGTAGGGCGCCGGGTTGGCCAGGTAGCGCGCCAGGCCATGCTGCATCGGCGTGTTGACGGTGAACACATTGAACTGGTGCACCTTGCGGAACTCGGCCGTCAGCGGCGCCGGTGCGGCCACGGTGCCGATCTTCCAGCCGGTGACGTGGAAGGTCTTGCCGAAGCTGCTGACGACGAAGGCCCGCGCGGCCAGCTCGGCATGGGCGCTGGCGCTGGCATGCGGCTCGCCGTCGTAGACCATGTGCTCATAGACCTCGTCGCTGATCAGCAGCGCATCGGTGGGCCGCAGGATGTCGGCCAGCCGGTCGAAGTCGGCCCGGCGCCAGATGGTCGCGCTGGGGTTGTGCGGTGAATTCACCAGGATGGCGCGGGTGCGCGGCGTGACTGCGGCAGCGATGGCGTCGAAATCCGGCCGGAAGCTGCCCGCCTGCAGCGCCACCCGCACCACCGTGCCGCCGGCCAGCTCGATGTTGGGCACGTAGCTGTCGTAGTTGGGCTCCAGCACGATCACTTCGTCGCCCGGGCCCACCACCGCCAGGATGGCGGTGATGATGGCCTGGGTGGCCCCGGCGGTGATGGTGATCTCGGTGTTGGCGTCGTAGTGGCGGCCGTACAGCGTGTCGATCTTGCGCGACAGCGCCTCGCGCAGCGCCGGCACGCCGGCCATCGGAGGGTACTGGTTCAGGCCGTCGCGCATGGCCTGGGCCACCGCGTCGACCAGGGCCGGGTCGCCTTCGAAATC
>JBBRVT010000129.1:0-10287 GCA_038246615.1 Burkholderiales bacterium | reverse complement strand
GGCGTGCCCGAGCAGCGCGTCAAAGGGCACCCGGTCTAGGCGCAAAGCGCAGCCATAGCCCGGGCTATGGCGAGCATTTGCAACGACGAGCGGGGGCACTTTGGCGTGATGAGCGGGCGTGAACGAAAGACTCTCAGGCTCTCAGGCAGCAGCCGGCGCCAGCACCTGCAGCAGCCAGGCGTTGAGGTCGGCGATCTCCTCGGCGCACACCGAATGCTCCATCGGGTAGGTGTGCCATTGCAACGGCTGGCCCAGGGCCTGCAGCGCGTCACGCGTGGCCTCGCCGCGCTGCAGCGTCACCATCGGGTCGAAGCGGCCATGCGCCAGGAACACCGGCGTGGCCCGGTTGGCGGCGCTGCGCTCGGCCGCCGTGGTGGCCGCCAGCGGCAGGTAGCCCGACAGGCCCACCAGCCCGGCCAGGCGCTGCGGCGCGCGCAGGCCGGTGAGCAGGGTCATCGCGCAGCCCTGCGAGAAGCCCATCAACACGGTGCGCTCGGGCGCGATGCCACGCGCGGCCTCGTGGTCGAGCAGGGCCTGCACCTGAGCGATGCCGGCGCGCAGGCCGGGCTCGTCCTCGCGCCGGGCCAGGTCGGTGCCCAGGATGTCGTACCAGGCCCGCATCGGCATGCCGCCGTTCAGCGTGACCGGCCGCACCGGCGCGTGCGGGAAGACGAAGCGCACCGCGCCGACGGCCGACAGGTCCAGCTCCTGCGCGATGGGCACGAAGTCGTTGCCGTCGGCGCCCAGGCCGTGCAGCACGACGATGCTGGCGGTGGGCTGGGGGCCGGTCTGCAATTCAAGGGTTTCGAGTGTCATGGCGCCCAGCATAGCCGCCCGCGTCGCTTCGTCAGTCGAACGGCGTCTGCGCACGGCACGGGCCGAGCACCGCGACGAGCACGATGCCGCCGCGCAGGCCCGACAGCCTGCCCACCGGTGAACGCCGTGCCGGCCGCGCCGCAGCAGGCGCCGTTGGGGCAAGGGCTGCGGCTGTGGTCGGCGCACGGCGCCCGATCGCAAGCTCCAGCGGCAGCGCCACCGGCGGCAAGGGCTCCAGCACGGTGGCTGGCGCTTCAGGCACATCGGACTCGGCGCTACTTGCTGGCCCGCTTTCCTGCTGCTTCATGATCCGCGGCAGGATGACATTGACGAATGCCGCCACCAGCACGGCCACGACCATCAAGAGTGTTTCCAGGCTCATCTCAAGCCCCTGTTCTATGCCGCGCGCCGGGGTGCCGGCGGTGTGTCGTCGGTGACCGCAATGGCGTCGCGCATGGCGGTGTCGGCCTGCACGTTCTTCATGCGGTAGTAGTCCATCACGCCCAGGGTGCCCTGGCGGAGGGCCTCGGCCATGGCGCGCGGCACCTCGGCTTCAGCCTCGACGACACGGGCGCGCATCTCCTGCTCCAGTGCCACGGCCATCGCACGGCGCTCTTCGGCCTTGGCCTGGGCGATCTGCTTGTCGGCATTGGCCTGGTCGATCTGCAGCTTGGCGCCGATGTTCTCGCCAACGTTGACATCGGCGATGTCGATGGACAGGATTTCGTAGGCCGTACCGGCATCCAGGCCCTTGGACAGGATGTGCTTGGAGATGTGATCGGGGTTCTCGAGCACACTCTTGTGCGAAACCGCCGCGCCGATGGTGCTGACCATGCCCTCGCCGACGCGCGCGATGATCGTTTCCTCGCCCGCGCCGCCGACCAGGCGTTCGATGTTGGTGCGCACCGTGACGCGTGAGATGACCATCAGCTGGATGCCGTCTTTGGCCACTGCGGCGATCTTCGGCGTCTCGATCACCTTGGGCAGCACCGACATCTGCACCGCCTCGAGCACATTGCGCCCGGCCAGGTCGATGGCGGCGGCGCGCTTGAACGGCAGCGGAATGTTGGCCTTGTCGGCCGAGATCATCGCGTTGACCACCCGCACGACATTGCCGCCCGCCAGATAGTGGGCTTCCAGGTCGTTGATGGAGATGTCGATGCCCGCTTTGGCCGAGCTGATCCGTGCCGTCACGATCACGCCGGGCGGAACGCGGCGCAGCCGCATCGCGATCAGCGTCATCAAACCCACGTAGGCACCCGACGCCCAGGCCGCGATCCACAGCGGCACCGGTGCCAGATACAACACGATGGCAACCGCCGCCAGCAACCCCGCCAGCAGGCCGAAGTTGCCGAACCAACCCCCGATTTCTTCAACACCCATGACTGTCTCCTTGATTGAAATACTTCATTCGGCTGGCGGCCGTCGCTTCAGATCCGATGGCGCTCGACGCGAAGGCTGAGGCGCTTGGCGTCAATCGAAGATGTCGCTCAACCACGACTTCTTGCGCTGCCCGTGCGGCCCCCGTCTGCCGTCATGGGCACGGCCATGGTCGGAGTCTGCAAAGTCAGGTCGCGACCGGGCCGGCGCGTAGCCGGCAGGCGCGGCCACCGCCGCACCGGCGAGTTCGATGAGTTTATCGAGCTCGCCGCGGTCGAGCCACACACCCCTGCATTGCGGGCAGTAGTCGATCTCGACGCCTTGGCGGTCAGCCATCACCAGCAAGATCTCGGGACAGGTCGGGCATTTCATGGTCTGTTCATGGGCGCACTCATGATCCGTGTCGGGTTGTTGGTGGGCGGCTCGTACAGCACGCAACTTGAAGAAGACTGGCGTCCGGGCTCGACCTGGGTTTCAGCACCATCCGACCATAGGGCCCGCCACAGTTCTGAAAAAGCATGCTTCAACGAGTTCTGACATCTGATAAACCTGAACACGGATGCAGGCGCCTGCTGCAGCCTCGGCGGGTTGCGGTGCGCGCGGAAGGCCGTTTTCTGCCCCCAGTTTGCCGCCCTCACGCCGCGGGCCTGGAGGCTGGACGACAGCGGCATCCTGCTGCGAATGCACGTCCTGCAGCTCGGCGGGCGGGGCAGTCGCGACCTGCACCCGTCCGGTGACGCACCTCTGCATCCAGGCCGGGCCGACGATGGTGCGCAACGGCGAGATCCGTGTCTTCAGTGGCCGCCCGCCAGGCCCGACGGAATGCAACCTGCACCTCGGCCAGGACGGTGCCTGTTCCGGCTGGCCCGCTGGCGCCATGCATCCGGTACCCGACAGCCGCTCAGGCCCGCAACCCGCAGCCGCGCAGCACCAGCCCCACCACATGCGTGGTGGCACGCGCATGGTCGGCCGGGGTCAGTTGCCCGCGCCCCAGCACAGCGCACACCTGCACTTCGAAGTCGGCATAGGTCTGGGTGGCTGCCCAGAGGGTGAAGAACAGGTGCGTGGCATCGACCGGCGCCATGCGGCCGGCGGCCACCCAGGTGTCGATCACCGCAGCCTTCTGCTGCACCTTGGTGCGCAGTTCATCGCGCATCAACGCGCCCACCATCGCCGCACCGTGCAGCAGCTCGTTGGCGAATACCCGGCTGGCGTCGGGCCGCTGCGCGCTCATCGCCATCTTGGCGCGGATGTAGGCCTCCAGCGCCTGCGCCGGGTCGGCCTCTGGCACCAGCGCGTCCAGCGGTACCAGCCAGTCGCGCAGGGTGCGCGCCAGCACTGCCCGGTAAAGATCGCCCTTGCCGCCGAAGTAGTAGTGCAGGTTGGCCTTGGGCAGGCCGGCTTCGTCGGCGATGGCGGCCATGGTGGCGCCGTTGAAGCCGGCGCGGGCGAACACCCGTTCACCCGCGCCGAGAATGCGCGCCTCATTGGCCTGGCGGATCAGGCCTTTCGGCGCATCTTGCGCGTCCTGCGCATCCTGCGCGTCTGGGGCGTCGTCCTCAGCCGCCACCAGCTTGCAGCGCCTACTTCGAGGCCGCGTTGAAAACCACGTGGGTGTAGGCGGCCTTGCCCGGGTCTTTCTTGATGACGGGCGACGAGCCACCTGCCAGCAGCACCTTCACCGTGCGCTCGTAGGCGGCCGGGTCCAGGTAGCCCATCTTGGCGGTGCCGGCGTTGCTGATCAGCTTGGCCACGTTTTCCATCTGGCGCTGCTGCACCTTGATGGTGGCGCTGCCCGACGGATCAGCCGCCACCACGATCCTGGCGGCACCGGCGGGGTCTTTGACCGCGTCGTTCCAGCCCTTGAGCGAGGCCTTGACGAACTTGCCCATGCGCGCCACGAAGGCCGGGTCCTTCAGCTTGCCTTCCAGCACGTACAGGCCGTCTTCCAGCGACGCCACGCCTTCCTTCTCATAGAAGAAGGTGATCAGGTCGCTCTCCTTCACGCCGGCGTCCACCACCTGCCAGTACTCGTTGTAGATCATGGTGCTGATGCAGGCGGCCTGGTTCTGCAGCAGCGGGTCGACATTGAAGCCCTGCTTGAGCACCTTCACGTCGGTGTCGGGCTTCAGGCCCAGCTTGGCCATCCAGTTCAGGAAGGGGTACTCATTGCCGCCGAACCACACGCCCAGGGTCTTGCCCTTGAAGTCCTTCGGGCTGGCCACGCCGCTGGACTTCTTGCAGGTGAGCATCAGCCCGCTCTTGTCGAAGATCTGCGCGATGTTGACCAGCGGCACGCCGGCCTCGCGTGCGGCCAGGGCGTCGGGCATCCAGTTGACGATGACGTCGGCCTGGTTGCCGGCCAGCACCTGCACCGGGCTCACATCGGGGCCGCCGGGCTTGATGGTCACATCGAGCCCCACTTCCTTGTAGTAGCCCTTGGCGGCGGCCACGTAGTAGCCGGCGAACTGGGCCTGGGGCACCCACTTCATCTGCACCACCACCTTCTCGGCCTGCGCCTGCGCGGCCATGCCGGCCGTGGCCAGCACTGCGGCCAGTACGGCACCCTTGATCGTGAAAGCTTTCATCGCTCGCTCCTGTTGAAACATCGGTTGGGTTGGAAACACTCACTTCGAACGGACCGAAGGGTGCCAGAAGGCCACCCGCCGCTCCATTTGTACCAGCAGCGCGTAGGCCACCGATCCGGTCACGGCCGCCACCACGATGGCGCCCCACACCAGGCCCATGTTCATGCGGGCAGCCTCGGTGCTGATGCGGAACCCCAGGCCCACCGTGGGCGAGCCGAAGAACTCGGCCACGATGGCACCGATCAACGCCAGCGTGGCGTTCACCTTCAGCGCGCTGAAGATGAACGGCATGGCCATCGGCAGGCGCAGGTCGATCAGGGTGCGGGCGTAGCTGGCGGCATAGGTCCGCATCAGCTCCAGCTCCAGCTTGCCGGCCGCCTGCAGGCCGGCCAGCGTGGCCACCAGCATCGGGAAGAAGGTCATCAGCACCACCACCGCCGCCTTGCTGGGCCATTCGAAGCCGAACCACATCACCATGATGGGCGCCACCGCCACCAGCGGCACAGTGCTGGTCAGGTTGGCCAGCGGCAACAGGCCGCGCTGCAGGAAGGGCGCGCGGTCGATCGCCACACCCACGGCGAAGCCCAGGCCCGAGCCCAGCGCCCAGCCGACCACCACGGCCTTGCCCACGGTCTGCACGAAATCGCGTGCCAGGGTGTCCCAGCGGTCGACCAGCATCTGGCCGATCCAGGCCGGGGACGGCAGCAGTACCCGCGGCACGTTGAACAGCGTGACGCCCACCTGCCAGAAGTACAGGATCCACAGGCCGAACAGCGCGGCCGTGGCGGTGGCGTACCAGGGCTTGCCATCGAGTGCCGCCACCCTGCGCACACCCAGACCCGCCAGCAGCAAGGTGGCCACCAGCGGCACCGCCAGGTGCAACGGCTTGAAATCGGGTTGCTTCCGGGCCTCGATCACGAGCCACCAGAGGATGGCGGCCAGCACAGTGCCGGAGAGCACGGCCCACCCGGCCCGGGCGGTGGGGGTGGATGCTGCGCGGGCAAGGCTCATGCCACCCTGCCCCGCCGCAGCACCAGCCGCTCCAGCCCGGCCACCGCCAGCGTCAGCACCAGGCCCAGCAGCGCCGACAGCACCAGCGCGCTCCAGATGCCCACGGTGTTGCCGTAGTAGCTGCCGGTGAGCAGGCGCGCGCCCAGCCCGGCCTGGGCGCCGGTGGGCAGCTCGGCCACCATCGCGCCCACCAGGCCGGCGGCGATCGCCACCCGCAGGGACGGGAACAGGTACGGCAGCGCCGACGGCATGCGCAGCAGCCAGAAGGCCTGCAGCCGGCTGGCGGCGTAGGTGTGCATCAGCTCGGTCTCGATGCGCTGCGGCGCGCGCAGGCCCTGCACCATCGCCACGGTGACGGGGAAGAAGCACAGGTACATCGCGATCGTCGCCTTGGGCGCCACGCCGGAAAAGCCCAGGCTGCCCAGGATCACCAGCACGATGGGCGCAATGGCCAGCACCGGCACCGTCTGGCTGGCGACGATCCAGGGCAGCAGCGCCCGGTCGAGCGTGCGGCTGTGCACGATGGCCGCCGCCAGCAGCACGCCCAGCAGCGTGCCCAGCACGAAGCCCACCAGCGTGCTCTGCGCGGTGACGGCCGTGTGGTAGAGCAGGTTGCGGGGGGAATTCAGCGGCCAGTCGAGGATGCTGCTGGTGAGGTCGGCCGCCACCTGGTGCGGCGCGGGCAGCACCGGGCGCTGCATGTTCAGCGTCACGCCGACCAGGTCACGCAGGGTCCAGTCGCCGTTCGGGTGGCTGTTGGGCAGCACCCGCTCCACCGCGCCGGCGCGGTTCAGCGCCACCGCGCCGGCATACCAGAGCGCCAGCACCAGGGCCAGCACCGTGGCCACCGGCAGCCAGCGGGTCATGCCAACCCCTCGTCCGACGCGTACGTCGGCCGGCCTTGCAGGCCGCGCATGGCCTGTAGGCCATGCCCTTCGCCAGGCACGAACAGTCCCCCGGACTGTCCATGTCCGGGCTCCGCCCCCGCGGGGATGGCGGGCCGGCTTGGTGAGCTGAGGCCGGACACAGACAGTCCCGACGGACTGTCTGTGCCTGCCGAAGGCCATCGGCCTCTGGCCGCTGGCGGCCCGGCGCTCGGCCCGCTCGCCGGCTTCGGCTCCATCGTCCTGCATGGCTCAGTGCCGGCCATGGCCTGCGCCATGGCCGTCCGCCAGGCCTTCACGCACCTGATGCGCCAGGGCCATGAATTCCGGCGAGTCGCGCATGTCCAGCGTGCGTGCGTCGGGCAGCGTGCTGTCGATGATTTTCAGGATGCGCCCCGGCCGCGGGCTCATCACCACGATGCGGGTGCTCAGGTACACCGCCTCGGCGATGCTGTGGGTGACGAAGACCACCGTGCGCCGCTCACGCTGCCACAGTTGCTGCAGCTGGTCGTTCAGGCCGTCGCGGGTGATCTCGTCGAGCGCGCCGAAGGGCTCGTCCATCATCAGGATCTTCGGCTCGAAGCCCAGCGCCCGGGCGATGGACACCCGCTGCTGCATGCCGCCCGACAGCTGCCAGGGGTACTTCTTTTCGAAGCCGGTGAGGCCCACGCGGCCCAGTTGCTCATGCGCGATGGCCTCGGCCTCGGCTTTGCTGCGGCCCTGGATCTGCAGCGGCAGCATCACATTGCCGAGCACCGTGCGCCAGGGGAACAGCGCCGGCGCCTGGAACACATAGCCATAGGCGCGTGCCAGCCGCGCGTCATGCGGGCTCAGGCCATTGACCAGCACATCGCCGCTGGTGATCGGCTCCAGGTCGGCGATCACCCGCAGCAGCGTGGTCTTGCCGCAGCCCGACGGGCCGATCAGCGCCACGAACTCGCCCTGGGCGATGGTCAGGTCGATGTCCGACAGCGCATGCACCGGTGCGTCAGCCGACGGGTAGACGACGCTGGCACGGCGCACCGACACCGCTGTCTGGGTGGCGGGCTGGGCAGACAACGGTGATGCGGGCACTGCAGCAGCGGGCCGAACAGGTGCGTTCATGGATTAAATTGGGGCGGCGCCAGGCGCAACAGACAAGACCTTGACCAAATGGTCAGCTTATTGTCAGGGCCCATGCCAGTTCCGTGCCACCGCCGGCGCGGTCTGCGGGACTGGGATCAACCCGCAGGGCGTCGCCGCGCCAGCGCTACAGCAAGGCCTCGATCAGCATCGGCCCGCCGCTGGCAAAGCCGTCGCGCAGCGCCCGGGCCAGCGCGTCGGTGTGGTCCACCCGCACGCCGGGCACGCCGTGGCCGCGCGCCAGCGCCACCCAGTCCAGCGACGGGTTGCCCAGCGACAGCATGGCCTCGGCCTTCTGGCCGCTGATCTGCGCGCCGACGCCCTGCAGCTCACCCTGCAGGATGCGGTAGGCGCGGTTGGCGAACACCAGCACCACCACCGGCAGGCTCTCGCGCGCCATGGTCCACAGCGCCTGCACGGTGTACATCGCGCTGCCGTCGCCTTCGAGCACCAGCACCGGCCGGCCCGGCGCGCCCAGCGCCGCGCCCACGCCGCCGGGCAGGCCGAAGCCGATGGCGCCGCCCATGGTCTGCAGCCAGTCGTGCGGCGCGGCGTTGCGCATCGCGGCACCGAAGCCGCGGCCGTTGCTGACGGCCTCGTCGACCACCACCGCCTGCTCGGGCAGCACGGCGGCCACCACGGCAGCCACGCTGTCGGCAGTCAGCGGGCCGTTGGGCCAGGTTGCAGCTTCGGCACCGGGCACGGGCCGCTGCGGCGCCGCCACCGGCGGTGCGCCCAGCTCGGCCGCCAGCGCGGCCAGCGCCGCCGGCACATCGTGCTGCGGCTCGGCCAGCTGCAGCAGCATGGCGCCGGCCGGCTTCAGCTGCGACGGCTTGCCGGGGTAGGCGAAGAAGCCGATCGGCTCGGTGCTGCCGGCCAGCACCAAGGCCTCGGCGCCGGCCAGTTTGGCCACCGTGGCGTCGACCGCGTACGGCAGGCGCTCGATGCCGGGCGTGCCGCGGCCGCCGGGCATGCGGGCGTTGTAGAACTCGGCCAGCAGCCGGCAGCCGGTGTGCGCGGCGATGGCTGCGGCATGCTGCTGCGCGGCCAGGCTGCGGCTGCCACCGGTGCCCAGCAACAGCACGGCGCGCGGGCCCAGCTGGCGCAGCAGGCGTGCGGCGGCGGGCACCGCGCCCAGGTGCACCGCCGGCGCCTGAGGCGCGCGCGCCATGGCGGCCTGGCCGCCGGCACCCCAGGCGGTGTCGGCAGGCAACAGCAGCGTGGCGATGCGGCCTTCGGCGCCGTCGCGCGTGGCCTGCACTGCGGCGGCGCCGTCGGCACCCACGTCGGCGGCGCTGGCGCTGCTGCGCACCCAGTGCGACACGCTGCGGGCGATGGCCTCGCCCTCGCTCTTCAGCGGTGATTCATGGCGCACATGGTCGGTGGCATGGTCGCCGACGATGTTGACGATGCCCGAGCGGGCCTTGCGTGCGTTGTGCAGGTTGGCCAGGCCATTCCCCAGGCCCGGGCCCAGGTGCAGCAGCGTGGCCGCCGGCTGGCCGGCCATGCGGTAGTAGCCGTCGGCCGCACCGGTGACCACGCCTTCGAACAGCCCCAGCACGCAGCGCACGCCGGGGATGCGGTCGAGCGCGGCAACGAAGTGCATCTCGGACGTGCCGGGGTTGGCAAAGCACAGCGGCACGCCGCTGGCGGCCAGGGTGGTGACGAGGCTCTCGGCGCCGTTCAGCGGTGTGGGGGCGTTGGGCATGGTGGGCTCCTGGGCAGGGGGGGGGTTCACTGGCCGAGGGCGAAGCCGGCGGTCTGCAGCACGGCCCGGGCCGCGTGGGCATCGGTGAAATGTGCAGCCTGCCAGCCGGCCGCCTGGGCGGCCGCCACGTTGGCGACCACGTCGTCGAAGAACAGCAGGCCGCCGGGCGGCTGACCGAAGCGATGCGCTGCCAGGTCGTAGATGGCGCGGTCGGGCTTGATCTGCTGCACCCGCGCCGAGTAGACGCCGTCGCGGAACAGCCGCAAAACGCCATGCTGCCGGTCCAGGTGGTCGGCATAAGGCGCCGGCATGTTCGACAGAAAATACAGCGCATGGCCGGCCGCATGCAGCTGCTGCAGCAGGGCCACGGTGTCGGGCAGGGGCTGCAGCGCCAGCGGCACCGCCGCGACCACCGCCTGCACCTCGGCGGCCTGCAGCCCGGTGCGCGCGGCGATGCGCTGCACCAGATCGGCCGGCGCCACGCTGCCGCGGTTGAAGTCGGCCCAATCGCCACCATAGCCCTGGAAGATCTGTGCCGCCCAGAGGCGCGCGCTGGCGGCATCGGTGGCGCGCTGCGGCAACACCTGCTGCAGCAGTTGCAGCGGCTGCCAGTGGAACAGCACGCCGGCGAAGTCGAACACCACCGTGGGCAGCACACCGGCGGCCTGACGACCGCTGCTCACTTCAGGCGCGCCAGCAGGCCGGCCGTGGAGGCATCCAGCCCGCTGCCATCGGCCGGGCCGGTGGTGGTCAGGCGCGGCAGCAGCGCACCGGCCAG
>JBBRVT010000128.1:0-10337 GCA_038246615.1 Burkholderiales bacterium | reverse complement strand
CGGCCGGGACGCCAGCCCGCTGATCCACAACAGCCACACCAAACCGCCACCGGGCCTGTATGCCGACGCCACCTTCCGCCAGGGCATGGCGCAGCTGGCGCCGCTGGGGCTGAGCTTCGAGGCCTGGCAGTACCACCCGCAACTGCCCGAGGTGACGGCGCTGGCGCGCGCCTTCCCCGACACCGCCATCATCCTCAACCACCTGGGCGGGCCGCTGGGCGTGGGGCCGTATGCCGGGCAGAAAGATGCCACCTTCGCCCAGTGGCGCGGCCACATGGCCGAACTGGCCGCCTGCCCCAACGTGACGGTGAAGCTCGGCGGCCTGGGCATGCGCATCGGCATGTTCGACCACCATGCGCAGCCGCTGCCGCCCACATCGCAGCAGGTGGCCGACGCCTGGCGGCCCTGGGTGGACACGGCCATCAACCAGTTCGGCGCCCAGCGCTGCATGTTCGAGAGCAATTTCCCGGTCGACAAGGGTGCCGCCAGCTACGCCGTGCTGTGGAACGCCTTCAAGCGCATCGCCGCCGGCGCCAGCGCCGACGACAAGGTCGCCTTGTTCGACGGCACCGCCCGCCGCGTATACCGTCTCTGATCCACTTCCCACCCGAAAGCCCGCCATGACCATCTCCCTCCCCACCACAGGCCTGCAACTGCGCTCTGAAGTGCGCGCCGACGCCACCCTGCAGATGCACCTGGAGACCGTGCCGGTGCCCGCGCCGGGCGCCGACGAGGTGCTGATCCAGGTGCAGGCCACGCCGATCAACCCGTCCGACATCGGCCTGCTGCTGGGCCCGGCCGACGTGGCCACGGTGCAGGTGGCCGGCACAGCCGAGCGCCCGGTGGTGACCGCCGCCATCCCCGATCGCGCCATGGCCGGCATGGCCGGCCGCCTGGGCCAGAGCCTGCCGGTGGGCAACGAGGGCGCCGGCCTGGTGGTGGCGGCCGGTGCGTCGCCCGCCGCCCAGGCCCTGCTGGGCAAGACGGTGGCGGTGATCGGCGGCGCGATGTATGCGCAGTACCGCGCCATGCCGGCCAGCCAGTGCCTGGTGCTGCCGGCCGATGCCACCGCCGTCGACGGCGCCTCCTGCTTCGTCAACCCGCTCACCGCGCTGGGCATGGTCGAGACGATGAAGCGCGAAGGCCACACCGCCCTGGTGCACACCGCAGCGGCCAGCAACCTGGGCCAGATGCTCAACAAGATCTGCCTGAAGGACGGCATCGGCCTGGTCAACATCGTGCGCAAGCCCGAGCAGGCGGCGCTGCTGCGCGGCATCGGCGCGGTGCATGTTTGCGACAGCAGCAGCGCCGATTTCAAGGCCCAGCTGACCGACGCGCTGGCCGCCACCGGCGCCACCATCGCCTTCGACGCGACCGGCGGCGGCACCCTGGCCGGCAGCATCCTGCAGTGCATGGAGGCGGCCATCGGCCGCAACGCCAAGGAGTACAGCCGCTATGGCTCGGCCACGCACAAGCAGGTGTACCTGTACGGCATGCTCGACACCCGGCCGACCGAGATCACCCGCAGCTTCGGCATGGCCTGGGGCATCGGCGGCTGGCTGCTGTTCCCCTTCCTGCACAAGATCGGCCCGGCCGCAGCGCAGGCGCTGCGCGAGCGGGTGGCCGCCGAGCTGAAGACCACCTTCGCCAGCGGCTACGCCCGCACCGTGTCGCTGGCCGGCGCGCTGCAGGCCGAGACCATCGCCTTCTACGGCGCGCGCAACACCGGCGCCAAGGTGCTGATCGACCCCTCGCGCTGACCCGCCCAGGCGCTGACCGGGCGACGACGAGATGCCGACCGGTTGTTGACCGCGTCTGACCGGGTTCTGACCGAAAGCGGCCGCGCGGCGCTCGGGTGGCGCTCGGGTGGCGCTCGGGTGGCGCTCAGGCCGCCCGGATCGCGGCGTGGATCTGGCCGTACATGCGCAGCTGGTCGTCCAGCGCGCGCAGCCGCTCGGCCATGTGCTGCGCCAGCACCACCATCAGCCGGGCCGCTACCCGGGGGTGCTCGTCGATCAGGCGCTCCAGCCCGCGGCGGGCCAGGCCGGCGGCCAGCACCGGGCTGACGGCGGTGCAGGTGGCCGAGCGGGGCGCGCCGTCGAGCAGGGCCATCTCGCCCAGCACCGAGCCGGCGCCCAGCACCGCGATCGGCACTTCCAGCCCCGGCGGGCTGTTGCCGGTGTCGACCGACACCTCGCCCTCCAGCACCAGCAGCAGGTGTGCCACGGCCTCGGTGTCGCCGGCGCGGAACAGCACATCGCCCTGGCTGTAGCTCACCGCGCGCAAGTAGGCCAGCACGGTCTGGGCGTCCTGCGCATCCAGCCGCACGATGGCGCGAAAGCCCTGCAGCAGCTCGGCCGCACGCGCTGGCCAGCCGCGATCTGGGCTGAGCCGGCCCTGATCGGCGTTCAGATCAAGGCCCGCGTCGCCCAACGCGAGATCGTTCAACAGCGATTCACTGGTCTGACAAGCTTGAATTGTGTACGATACACACTGATGACCAGTGCGGACCTGATGCGCGACTTGCGGCAAGCCGGTTGGGTGCTGGACCGTGTGAACGGCTCGCACCATGTGTTCAAGCACACCGAGCGTCCCGGCATCGTGGTGGTGCCGCATCCGAAGAAGGATTTGGGTCTGGGGCTGGTCAAAGCCATACGGCGACAAGCCGGCATCTGAAAGGTGAACCCATGCGCTACCCCATCGCCATCGAACCCGGCACCGACGCCACCGCCTGGGGCGTCGTGGCCCCCGATCTGCCGGGCTGCTTTTCGGCTGGCGACACCCTGGAAGATGCGCTGATTCAAGCCGAGGAAGGCGTGACCGCCTGGATTGCGACCGCCCTGGATGCCGGGCGAGAGATCCCGCGGCCCAGCCACATCGAGACCCTTCGCTCCGCACATCCTGAGTTTGAAGGCTGGCTGTGGGCACTCGTCAAGGTGGATCCCGCCATGCTGGATGACACATTGGAGCGGGTCAACATCAGTCTGCCGCGCCGCGTGTTGCACCGCTTGGACGCACGTGCCCGCCATGCCGGCGAAACCCGCTCAGGCTTCATTGCCCGGATGGCCATCGAAGGGCGCGACCCGATGCCCACTGCCTGATGCGTTCCAGCGCATCCTGGCCTCCAGCCGCGACCATCCTTGCGCCCCGGCGTCAAGCGGCCATTTCCGGCGGGCAAGCATTCGGTGCAGCTGGCTTCGACCAGCGCTGCCCGATGCCTGCCCATCGGGCTGTGCCCAAGACCCCAGGCTGTCGGGCCGTGACCTCCGGCAAGCCAGAGGCAGACCAGGGGCCTTCGGTCTGCCGGCCAAATCCGGCGACCGGCGGCGACCGGCGGCGCCCGTTGTCTACAGCCGCACCCAGCCCGCGTTCTGCTGGTGGCTGCTGAGCACAGCTTCGATGAAGGCCATGCCGTCCAGACCGTCCTGCAGACCCGGCATGGCAGGACTTTCGCCGCCGCGCCAGGCGCGTGCGAAGTCCCGGTACAGCTCTGCGAAGGCCTCGAAGTAACCCTCCGAGTGACCAGCTGGAATGCGGCTGGCCGAGGCCTGAACCGCAGACTGGGGCCGCATGCCCCGGCGCAGCAAGCGCGCGGGCTCACCCAGCGGGGCGAACCAGAGCTGCTCTGGCTGTTCCTGATCGAAATGCAGCGAGGCGCGTGTGCCGTACAGGCGCAGTCGCAGGGCGTTGCAGGCGCCGCTGGCGACTTGGCTGACCCACAGTATGCCGCGCGCGCCACCCTCAAAACGCAGCATGGCCTGCACGTGGTCGTCCAGCACACGGCCCGGGACGAAGGTGCTGAGCTCGGCCGACAGTTCCTGCACCGTCAGCCCGCTCACAAAGCGCGCCAGCTGGTAGGCGTGGGTGCCAATGTCGCCCAGCGCACCGGCCGGGCCGGCACGTTTGGGGTCGGCGCGCCACTCGGCCTGCTTGTTGCCCTGGCGTTCAACCGGCTCACCCAGCCAGTCCTGCGCGTATTCCACCTGCACGATGCGCAGTTGACCGAGCTCGCCAGCGGCCACCCACTCGCGCGCCTGACGCACCATGGGGTAGCCGGCGTAGGTGTGCGTCAGCAGGAACAGCAGGCCGCGCTCGCGCACCGCGTGCGCCAGTTCCTGCGCCTCGGCGAGCGACGTGGCCATCGGCTTGTCGCAGATCACATGGATGCCCTGTTGGACGAAAGCTTGCGCCACAGGCACATGCAGATGGTTGGGCGTGACGATCACGACGGCATCGATGCCGTCCTCGCGCCGCGACTCGGCTGCCGCCATTGCGGCGTAATCGGCGTAGCTGCGCTCGGCCGCGATGTGCAGCTTCGCTGCGCTGGCATGGGCGCGCTCGGGGGTGGACGACAGCGCACCGGCCACGAGTTCGAACTGGTCGTCCAAGCGCGCTGCGACGCGGTGCGCTGCGCCGATAAAACTGCCGTCGCCGCCCCCCACCATGCCCAGGCGGATGCGGCGGGTAGCGCGCTGGATGTCGAACGCGGTGCTCACGCGCTGCCCCTGTTGAGGCCCAACAGTGCGGCCAGGGTGGCGGGGCTGCTGTCGCTGGCGGCGAAGTCGTCAAAGGCGCGGGCAGCACTGCGGATGATGTGGTCGCGGATGAAGACCGCACCTTCCTGCGCACCGTCTTCGGAGTTCTTGATGCAGCACTCCCACTCCAGCACGGCCCAGCCCGCGTAGCCGTATTGCGCCATCTTGGAAAAGATGGCCTTGAAGTCCACCTGCCCGTCGCCGAGCGAGCGAAAACGGCCTGCGCGGTCGATCCAGTTGCTGAAACCGCCGTACACGCCCTGCCTGCCGTTGGGGCGGAACTCGGCGTCCTTCACATGGAAGGCGCGGATGCGTTCGTGGTAATGGTCGATGAAGGCCAGATAGTCGAGTTGCTGCAGCACGAAGTGGCTGGGGTCGTACAAGATGTTGGCGCGCGGGTGCTGGCCCACAGCGTCCAGGAAACGCTCGAAGGTGACGCCGTCGTGCAGGTCTTCACCGGGGTGCAGTTCGTAGCAGACGTCCACGCCCGCGTCGTCAAACGCGTCGAGCACCGGGCGCCAGCGCCGCGCGAGTTCGGCGAACGCGGCTTCCACCAGGCCGGGCGGCCGCTGCGGCCAGGGATAGAGATACGGCCAGACCAGCGCACCCGAGAATGACGCGTGGGCGGTCAAGCCCAGGCGCTTCGAGGCTTTGGCCGCCAGCAGCAGTTGTTCATGCGCCCAAGCCGTGCGCGCGCCGGTGTTGCCGCGCACGTGCGGTGCAGCAAAGGCATCGAACTGCAGGTCGTAGGCGGGGTGCACGCACAGCAGTTGGCCCTGCAGGTGGGTCGACAACTCCGTCACCTGCAGGCCATGCGCAGAAAGTCTTCCCTTCACCTCATCGCAATAGGTGTCGCTGGTCGCTGCGCGTTCGAGGTCAAAGATCGCCGGGTCCGACGTGGGGATTTGAACCCCCTTGTAGCCCAGCGAGGCGGCCCAAGCCGCCAGCCCGTCGAGCGAGTCGAAAGGTGCGGCCGGGCCAATGAACTGGGCCAGGAAGATCCCAGGTCCCTGAATGATTTTCATGCGGATCCTCCAGGCGCTTGTTCAGAACGGCGAGTCAGGGAAATAGAAGTCCTTGGCGTTCTGCTTGGTGATCAGCACGGAAGGAACGATGGTCGATGCGGGCAGCTTCTCACCCTTCTGGCGCGCCAACGCGGTCATCTTGATGGCGTCGTAGATGAACTTGGGCGAGTACGACACGTTGGCCTGGATCAGTGGGTTGCTGCCGTCCATCAGCGTCTTGACCATGGTCTTGGCGCCAGCACCACCGAAGACGATCTTGATGTCCTTGCGCTTGGCCTGCTCGATCGCCTTGAGCACGCCAAAAGCCATGTCGTCGTCGGCCGCCCACACTGCATCGATCTCCTTGAAGCGTGTCAGGAAGTCCTGCATCACCTTGAAGGCGTCGTCGCGGTTCCAGTTACCGTGCTTGGCGTCCAGCACCTTGATCCCCGGGTGTTGCTTCATCACCGAGTTGAAGGCGTCCATGCGTTCGTTGTCGATGGTGGTGGGAATGCCGCGCAGCGCAACGATGTTGCCTTTGCCGTTGAGGAACTTGGCGAGGTATTCGGCCGGCACCTTGCCGAACGCCGTGTTGTCGCCCGAAACGTAGGCGTCTTGCCCGCTGGTGTCGGTGAGGCCGCGGTCAACCACGGTCACGTACACGCCCTTGGCCTTGACTTGCTGCACCGGGCGCGTGAGTGCGGCGGACTCAAAGGGCAGGATCACCAGGGCATCGATCTTGGTCGCGGTGACCAGGTCTTGCAGCTGATTGGCTTGCTCGGGCGCGCCGCTGGCGGTCTTGATCGTGACCTTGATGTTGGGGTCTTTCTCCAGCTCCTTCTTCGCCTCGCCGGCCCAGTACACCAGGCCTGCGGCGAAGCTGTGGGTGGCGGCCGGAATGGCCACGCCCAGGTTCACCTTGGTCTGGGCTTGCGCCAGCATCGGGCCGGCCAGGCCAAAGGCCGCAGCAGCGGCCAGTGCGAACAGACGGATACGGTAGTTCATGTTTGTCTCTTTCAATGGTGGTTTTGACGGAAGAACAGGCCCATGCGTCGAGCCTTACGGACGCCGCCGCTGCATGAATGCGACGGCGATGATCACGAAACCCTGCACCGCCGCGTTGAGGTAGACGCTGATGATGTTGGTGAGGTTGAGAATGTTGCTGATGACCGAGAGCAGGACGGCGCCGATGACAGTGCCAGCGATACTGCCGGCGCCGCCACGCAGCGCGGTGCCGCCCACGATCACGGCCGCGATGGCTTCGAGCTCCCACAGCAGGCCCGTGGTGGGCGAGGCCGAGCCCAGGCGCGGCACGTAGAGCAGCGTGGCAACGCCCACGCAAGCGCCGAGCAGGGTGTAGGTGAGCACCTTGATGCGGTCCACGTCCACTGCGGCGTAGCGCGCCACCTGTTCGTTCGAGCCAATGGCCTGCACGTAGCGGCCGAAGGCGGTGCGGTTGAGCAGCACCGCGCCCGCGATGGCCACCAGCGCAAACACCCAGACCGGAACGGGGATGCCCAACAGGCTGCCGTAGTAGACCGGGCCATAGGTGTCGGCCAGGCCGTTGTCCAGCGCGATGGCGCCGCCGTCGGCGAAGTAGGTCAGGTAAGCGCGGAAGATGCCCAGCGTACCCAGCGTGACGATGAAGGGTTCGATGCGCCCGCGCGTGATCAGCAGGCCATGTGCCAAACCGAACACGGCGCCCAGCAACACAGCCGCGCTCATGCCCAGCACCACCACCACCACCGGCGACCAGCCCAGCGGAACCAGCTTGTTCATCAGCAGGATGGTCACGCCGGCAATCAGTGCGGCCATGGAACCCACCGAGAGGTCGATGCCGCCCGAGATGATGACGAAGCACATGCCCACGGCAATGATGCCGATGAAGGCCGTGCGGGTGAGCACATTCAAAGCGTTGTCGGCGGTGGCGAACTGGCTGTTCAGCAGCGTGCCCGCGATACACAGCAGCACCAGGCCGAGCATGGCGCCGACGGCCGGCAGGCGAAGCGCGCGGCGCGCCGCCACTGCAGGCGCTGCTGGCATGGCGGGAGGATCAATGTGTTCCGGTTGCATGGGCGATGAGCTCCTGTTCGGTGAGTTGCGCGGCCTCGAGCGTGGCCTGCATGCGGCCACCGCGCATCACCGCGACGCGGTGGCAGAGACCGATGAGTTCCATGAGTTCTGAGGAGATCACCACCACCGCACGGCCCTCGTCGGCCAGGCGTCGGATGAGGGCGTAGATCTCGCGCTTGGCACCGATGTCCACGCCGCGCGTCGGCTCGTCAAGCACCACCACGCGTGGGGCAGGGTGCAACACCTTGGCCAGCGCCAGCTTCTGCTGGTTGCCACCCGACAGCGAGCTGGCCGGCACATCCAGCGCGCCGCAGCGGATGCCGAACTCACGCACCGCCTGGGCCAGTGCTGCGGCTTCGCTCGAGGGCTTGAGCCAGGGTTGCGCATGGCGGCGCAGTGCCATCAGCGTGAGGTTCTCGCGCAGCCCGAAACGCACGTGCAGGCCCCGGCCCTTGCGGTCTTCGCTGAGGTAGGTCAGGCCCAGGTTGGCCGCCTCGCGCGGTGAGCCTGGCAACCCCGGCGTGCCAGCCACAGTCACGCGCTGTGCGCTGCGTTCGCGCAAGCCCAGCAGGCCTTCAAACAACTCGGTGCGCCCCGAGCCCACCAGACCGGCGAAGCCGAACACCTCGCCCGCGCGCACTTCGAAACTCACGTCATGCGCCCAGCCCGGCACGCTCATGCCCTGCACCGAGAGCAGCACCGGTGCATCCGTCGGGACCGTGCTGCGCGGCGGGTAGAGGTCCGCAAGCTCGCGGCCCACCATCAGGTTGGCCATCTGGGCACGCGTCAGCGATGCCGTGGGCTGCTGCGCGACCAGGCGGCCGTCTCGCATCACCACCACCTCGTCAGTGATGCGCTCGACCTCGTCGAGCTTGTGGGAAATGAAGACGATGGTCGCGCCCTCGGCCTTCATGCGCGCCACCA
The DNA here is from genome assembly GCA_038246615.1 of Burkholderiales bacterium. Lineage (GTDB taxonomy): Bacteria > Pseudomonadota > Gammaproteobacteria > Burkholderiales > Burkholderiaceae_C > Pseudaquabacterium. Next base: position 1,801 of record JBBRVT010000128.1, on the reverse strand, counting down.
GCTCGAACAACCGCCCGGTTTCGCCGGGCGTGAGCGTGGCGGTGGGCTCGTCCATGATCAGCACGCGGGCATGGCGCGACAGGGCTTTGGCGATCTCCACCAACTGGCGCTCGGCCACGATGAGTTCGCGCACGCGGGTGTCCGGGTCCACCTTTCGCAGGCCCACCGCGTCGAGCACACTGCGGGCAATCTTGCGCATGCCGACGTCGTCTAGCCACCAGCCGCGCCGCAGCTCGTGGCCCAGAAAAATGTTCTGTGCCACCGTCAGGTCTTCGGCCAGGTTGAACTCTTGGTGGATGAGCACGATGCCCTCGGCCTCGGCGGCGCGTGGGCCGGCAAAGCGCACGCTGCGGCCATGCACCGCCAACATGCCCTCGCTCGGTTGCTCATGGCCTGAGAGGATCTTCATCAGCGTGGACTTGCCCGCGCCGTTTTCCCCCAGCAGCCCGACAACGCGGCCGGGCTCGAACGTCAAGTCGACACCGTTGAGCACCTGCACCGTGCCGAAGCGCTTGACGATGCCGCGCAGTTCGACGCGCACGCCATTGGTCGCTGTCGCCGTGGCCGTGGTGGCGGTGGCCATGGCCATGGCCATCACGCCGTCTCCGTCTGGCGCAGGCTTTCCTGCATGGCAAGCACGCCCGCGCCGATGAGCCCGGCGCGTTCGCCCAGTGGCGTGTACTGGATCTCGAGGTGGCGCGTGGACAGCGCCAGCGAGCGGCGGTACACGCTTTGGCGCACGGCGGCCAGGAACAGCGGCCCCACGCGCGTGATGCCGCCGCCAATGAACACATGCGACGGATTGAAGAAGTTCACCACCGAGGCGACCATCTGACCCACCAGCTCACCTGAGCGCTGCACCACCTGGTTGGCCGCCACGTCACCTGCGCGGCAGGCTTCGGCCACGTCTTGCAGGCGCAGCGGTCCGCGCTCGGCCAGCATGCGTGCGAGCAGTGGACTCTGGCCTGCTTCGGCCGCGTTGGTGGCCATGCGTGCGATGGCCGGACCGGCGGCCATGGTCTCGACGCAGCCCAGGTTGCCGCAGTGGCAACGCGGGCCATCGGGCACCACGCAGATGTGGCCCACGTCGCCCGCCGAACCGTTGGCGCCCCGGTAAACGCGGCCCTGGCAGACGATGCCGCAGCCCACACCCGTGCCGACCTTCACCACCAGAAAATTCTGCAGGCTGCGCTGCATGCGCCACAGCTCGCCCAGCGCCATCACATTCACGTCGTTGTCCACGAACACCGGCGCCTTGAATTCAGCGGCAAGGTCGTCCCGGATCGAATAGCCGTCCCACAACGGCATCAGCGGTGGGCTCACGAGCTGGGCGCTGTCGAAATCCACCGGGCCGGGCAGACCGATACCAATGGCGATGACCTGGCGTGGCGCCATGCCGCAGCGTGCCAGCAGCTCGTGCATGAGGATTCGGATGCGCGACAGCACCGGCCCCGGGCCGTCGCGCACGTCGGCCGGTTCGCTGTGGTGCGCCATCACGACGAGGTCGGGGCTCAGGATGCCGACCTCCAGCCCGGTCGCGCCCACGGCCACGCCGATGAGCACACCCAGGCTGCGGCTCAGGCGCAGCGTCTCGGCGCGACGCCCTCCGGTGGGCACCTGGTCGCCGGTTTGCTCCAGCAGGCCCTGTTCAAGCAGTTCGGCCACGGCCGCGTTGGCGCGCGTCTTGGAGAACGAAGACGCAGCAGCCAGTGCGTCGCGCGACATGCCGCTGGCCCAGAACACGTGATCCAGCAACGTGCGCTCACCGCTCTTGAGGTCTCTCCAGTCCAAGGGTTTGTCT
>JBBRVT010000127.1:0-10346 GCA_038246615.1 Burkholderiales bacterium | reverse complement strand
GGCATCGAAACGCTCGGCGGCGTGATGACCAAGATGATCAAGAAGAACACCACCATCCCGACCAAGTTCGCGCAGACCTTCAGCACCGCCGACGACAACCAGCCGGCGGTGACGATCAAGGTCTACCAGGGCGAGCGCGAGCTGGCTGTGGGCAACAAGAGCCTGGGCGAGTTCAACCTGGAAGGCATCCCGCCGTCGGCGCGCGGCCTGCCGCAGATCGAAGTCACCTTCGACATCGACGCCAACGGCATCCTGCACGTGGGCGCCAAGGACAAGGCCACCGGCAAGGAGAACAAGATCACCATCAAGGCGAATTCGGGCCTCAGCGAGGCCGAGATCGAGAAGATGGTGAAGGACGCCGAGGCCAACGCCGCCGAAGACGCCAAGAAGGTGGAACTGGTGCAGGCTCGCAACCAGGCCGACGGCATGGTCCATTCGGTGCGCAAGAGCCTGACCGAGCATGGCGACAAGCTCGATGCCGGCGAGAAGGAGAAGATCGAGACCGCGCTGAAAGAGGCTGAAGAAGCCATCAAGGGCGAGGACAAGGCAGCGATCGAGGCCCGGACCGAAGCCCTGATGACCGCCAGCCAGAAGCTCGGCGAGAAGGTCTACGCCGAGCAGGCGGCGGCCGCTGCTGCGGCCGGTGGCGGTGCGGGCGGTGGTGCGGGCGGTGGTGCGGGCGGTGGTGCGGGTGCTGGCGCCGCGCCAGGTGCGGACGCGCCGAAGCAGGACAGCAAGCCGGCCGACGACAACGTGGTAGATGCCGAGTTCAAGGAAGTGAAGAAGTGATCCGCCGGTATCCCGGCCAGGCCTCCGGCCTGCCGTGATATCTCGCCGCGTTCGAACGACAGACTGACGTCTGCCGCTCAACGCGGCGGTTTTGTTTCCTACGGCCCGGACGACTGTGATGGCAAAGCGCGACTACTACGACATCCTCGGTGTGCCCAAGAACGCCACCGACGACGACATCAAGAAGGCCTACCGCAAGCTGGCCATGAAGCACCACCCCGACCGCAACCAGGGCGAGGGGGACGATGCCAAGAAGGCCGAGGAGAAGTTCAAGGAGGCCAAGGAGGCCTACGAGATGCTCTCCGACCCGCCCAAGAAGGCTGCGTACGACCAGTACGGCCATGCAGGCGTGGACCCGAACACCGGCATCGGCCGCGGCCCCGGCGCCGAGGGTGCGGGCGGCTTTGCCGAGGCCTTCGGCGACATCTTCGGCGACATCTTCAACGGCGGCCGGCGTGGCGGCGGCGGCCAGCAGGTCTACCGCGGCAGCGACCTGAGCTATGCGATGGAAATCAGCCTGGAAGAGGCAGCCAACGGCAAGGATGCGCAGATCCGCATCCCCAGCTGGGACACCTGCGACACCTGCAAGGGCAGCGGCGCCAAGCCCGGCACCAGTGCCAAGACCTGCGGCACTTGCAACGGCGCGGGCACGGTGCACATGCGCCAGGGCTTCTTCAGCATCCAGCAGACCTGCCCGCACTGCCAGGGCAGTGGCAAGATCATTCCCGAGCCCTGCACCACCTGCAACGGCGCGGGCAAGTTGAAGCGCCAGAAGACGCTGGAGGTGAAGATCCCCGCCGGCATCAACGAAGGCATGCGCATCCGCTCGGCCGGCAATGGCGAGCCGGGCACCAATGGCGGGCCGGCGGGTGACCTCTACATCGAGATCCGCATCAAGGACCACGACATCTTCGAGCGCGACGGTGACGACCTGCACTGCACCGTGCCGGTGTCGTTCACGACCGTGGCGCTGGGCGGCGGCATCGAGGTGCCCACGCTCAGCGGCAAGGCCGAGATCGAACTGCCCGAAGGCACCCAGCATGGCAAGACCTTCCGCCTGCGCGGCAAGGGCATCAAGGGCCTGCGCAGCAGCTATCCGGGCGACCTGTACGCGCATGTGTCGGTCGAGACGCCGGTCAAGCTCACCGAGCACCAGCGCAAGCTGCTCAAGGAGCTGGACGAATCGCTGAAGAAGGGGGGCGAGAAACACTCGCCCAACGCCAAGAGCTGGACCGACCGGGTGAAGGACCTGTTCAAGTGAGGCGTTGATGCGCACCCGCAGGCCGGAACTCGGCGCCGGTGCCACACTCCCACCCGCAGACATGGACACCAACGCCACCACCCCCCACCGTAGCGCAGGTCTGCTGCCCCGCATCGGGGTGGCTGTGCTGGCGGTTGCTGCATTGGCCGGGCTTGCACTGGCCGGGCTTGCACTGCCCGCCAGCGCGCAGCCGGTGCGCACCGAACAGGTCACCGCTGAGTTGGTGGCACGCGCCACCGGCGTGCAGCCCGGGCAGGCGGTGCAGATCGGCCTGCTGTTGCAACACATTCCGCACTGGCACACCTACTGGCGCAACCCGGGTGATTCGGGCCTGCCCACCACGCTGGCCTGGACCCTGCCAGCCGGCGCCCAGGCCGGCGCTATCGAATGGCCGGCGCCACGCCGCATTCCGATCGGCCCGCTGGTCAACTACGGCTACGAAGGCGACCTGCTGCTGCCGTTGCGCTTCACCGCGCCGGCCGATGCGCAGCCCGGCAGCACGCTGCAGTTGAAGGCCGAGGCCAACTGGCTGGTCTGCCACGACGTCTGCATCCCCCAATCGGCCACGTTGAACCTGGCGCTGCCGGTGCTGGCGCCGGGCAGCGCCCCGGCGGCCGGGCCGCTGGCGGCGCGGTTCGATGCGGCGGCGGCAGAGGCCCCCGCCGCGCTGACCGGCTGGCGTGCCGAGTTGCAGCGCGCCGGGCGAGACCTCCAATTGCACCTGGTGCGCAGCCAGCCGCTGCAGCCTGGCGAGGCGCTGCCGGCGGTGCATGTCTTCCCGTACCAGGAGCAGTTGTTGGAGCCGGCGCGCCATGCGGCCTACCGCACCGCCGACGGCTACGTTGTGCAGCTGGCGCTGGCGCCCTATGCGGCCCAGCTGCCGGCAGACCTGAAGGCCATCGTGGTGGCGCAGGTGGATGCCGGCAGCCGCAGCACGCCCTGGGGCATGCCGCAGCGCAGCGCCGAATTCACCGCCCCGGTCCGCGAGGTGGCCGCGCTGGCCTTGCCGGCGGGTGCAGTGCGGCTGGACGACCCGCTGGCCGGAGGTGCGTCCAGCAAGCCGGGCGGCAAGCTGGCGCTGCTGGGCGGGCCGCCTGGTGCGGCAGCAGGCACCACGGCTGCCGCAGCGGCGGGTGCATCGGGCGGTGGCGCCGGGCCGGGTCTGCTGGCTGCGCTGGCCCTGGCCCTGGTGGGCGGCATGCTGCTGAACCTGATGCCCTGCGTGTTCCCGGTGCTGTCGATCAAGCTGCTGGGCCTGGCCCGGCAAGCCGACCAGCCGGCGCAACTGCGCAGCCACGCGCTGGCCTACAGCGCCGGCGTGGTGCTCAGCTTCCTGGCGCTGGCCGGCCTGCTGCTGGCCTTGCGGGCGGCCGGCGGCGCGGTCGGCTGGGGCTTTCAGCTGCAGGAGCCGGGTGTGGTGTTCCTGCTGGCGCTGCTGTTCTTCGCGCTGGGGCTGAACCTGCTGGGCGTGTTCGAACTGGGCAACCTGCTGCCGCAGGGGCTGGCCGGCTGGCGCGCCCGGCGTCCGTCGCTGGACGCCTTCGGCGCCGGTGTGCTCGCGGTGCTGGCAGCCAGCCCCTGCACCGCGCCGTTCATGGGTGCGGCCCTGGGTTTCGCCCTCACCCAGCCGGCACCGCAGGCCCTGGCAGTCTTCGGCGCGCTGGGCCTGGGCATGGCCCTGCCCTATGCAGCCCTGGTGCTGGTGCCCGGCTGGCGCCACCGCCTGCCCCGGCCCGGGGCCTGGATGCTGCGGCTGAAGCAGGCGCTGGCCTTCCCGATGTTTGCCACCGTGGTCTGGCTGGTGTGGGTGCTGGGCTTGCAGGCCGGCATCGACGGCGCGGCGCAGGCCCTGCTGGCGCTGCTGGGCCTGGCTGCGCTGGTGTGGCTGCTGGGCCTGCTGCAGCGGCCGACGCCCTCAGCGCGGCTGGGCGCCGGCACCGCCATGATGGCCATGCTGGCGCTGCTGGCATGGAGCTGGCCCACGGCCCTGCCGCCAGCACCTGCCCAGGGTGCCGCCGCTGCAGCAGCGGCGGGCTCCACGGCCGCGGCCACCGGTGATTGGCTGCCTTACAGCGACGCGGCAGTGGCCGCCCAGTTGGCCCAGGGCCGCACGGTGTTCGTCGACTTCACTGCCGCCTGGTGCGTCAGCTGCCAAGTGAACAAGCGCCTGGTGCTCAACCAGCCCGATGTGCTGGCCGACTTCGACAAGGCGCAGGTGGTGCGCATGCGCGCCGACTGGACCCGGCGCGACGCGGAGATCACCGCAGCGCTGGCACGCCTGGGCCGCAACGGTGTGCCGGTCTATGCCCTGCTGCGCCCTGGCCAGGACCCTTTGCTGCTGCCCGAGATACTCACCGCTGGCCTGGTGCGCAGCGCGCTGACCGGGCTGTGAGCAACGGCTTGGTGGCGGGCACCGGGTGTCCGGCCGTCATCGTCTGCGCTGCACCGTCCAACCTGCACTGCCCGCCGTCACCATCCATTTTCACCACCGGCAATCGGAGCATCCCATGCCCCTCTCACGTCGCCTCTCACGTCCCCTCTCACGCCGCCTCGCAGGTCGCCTCGCGGTGGCCACCGTCCTGTTTTCTTCGGTCGTCCTGCCATGGCCGGCGCTGGCCGTGTCGGTGGGCGACACCGCGCCGGCCTTCGAACTGAAGGACACCCAGGGCAAGGCGGTGAAGCTGGCGGACTTCAAGGGCCGCACGGTGGTGCTGGAATGGACCAACCCCGGCTGCCCCTTCGTGGTGAAGCACTACGGCGCGCAGAACATGCAGGCGCTGCAGAAGGAGGCCCGCGCGAAGAACGTGGTGTGGCTGAGCATCAGCTCCACCGCCCGCAGCCACCAGGACCATCTGGCGCCGGCCGCGCTGCAGGACAAGCTGGCCAAAGACTGGGGCGCCACGCCCACTGCCGTGCTGATGGACGATGCCGGCAGCGTGGGCCGTGCCTATGCAGCGCGCACCACGCCGCACATGTACGTCATCGACCCTGCCGGCAAACTGGTGTTTGCCGGCGGCATCGACGACAAGCGCAGTGCCGACCCGGCTGAAATCCCGATGGCCAAGAACTTCGTGCGTGCCGCCCTGGCCGACGTGCTGGCCGGCAGGCCAGTCGCCACGCCCAGCGCCCCGCCCTACGGCTGCAGCATCAAGTACGAGGCCGGCTGAGCAACTGGCCCCGCTGGCTAGAACAGGCTGGCCTGGGCCTGTGCCACCGCCGCCTGGCGGCGGGCACTGCTGAACTGGGTGAGGTCGAGCTCCACCCGCGCCCGCGCCAGGCCCAGGCGATCGGCCGCCTTGCAAAAACGCTGGCGCAGCAGCTGCGCCCAGATGCCGCTGCCGGTCATGCGCTCACCGAACTGGCTGCTGTTGTCGGCACCGCCCCGCATCTCGCGGATGCGGGCCATCACCCGTGCGGCGCGGTCGGGGAAGTGCTGCTGCAGCCATTGCTGGAACAGCGGGTTCACCTCCCAGGGCAGGCGGATGACGATGCTGAAGGCCGAACTGGCGCCGGCTTCAGCCGCTGCGGCCAGGATGCGCTCCAGCTCCGGTTCATTCAGGAACGGGATCACCGGCGACACGCTCACACCCACCGGGATACCGGCGGCTGCCAGCCTGCGGATGGTCTGCAGCCGGCGCGCGGGCGCGGCGGTGCGTGGCTCCATCACCCGCGCCAGGGCCGGATCGAGCGTGGTGATGGAGACATACACCGCAGCCAGCTGCTGCGCGGCCATCGGCGCGATCAGGTCGATATCGCGCTCGACGCCGGACGACTTGGTGATCAGCGAGAACGGGTGGCGGAACTCGCTGCAGACCTCAATCACCTGTCGGGTGATGCCCAGCTTGCGCTCGGCCGGCTGGTAGGCGTCGGTCGCGGAGCCGATGTTCAGCAGCATCGGGCTGTAGCTGCGGGCCGAAAACGCCTCGCGCAGACGCTGGGCTGCATTGACCTTGGCCACGATGCGGGTCTCGAAGTCCAGCCCGGGCGACAGGTTCAGGTAGCTGTGGGTGGGGCGCGCATAGCAGTAGATGCAGCCATGCTCGCAGCCCCGGTACGGGTTGATCGAGAGGTCGAAGCCGATGTCGGGTGAATCATTGCCGGCCAGGATGGTCCTGGCCTGCTCTTCGAGCACCCGTGTGGCGGTCGGCAACGGCTGCTCGGCCACGGCCTGGTCGAGGCTGCCCCAGCCGTCGTCCAGCGGCTGCCGATCGTCTTGCGAGAACCGGTGCGCCAGCGCCCAGGCCGTGCCTCGGCCTTTGAGCGTCGAGACAGCCATGCTGGCCGGGGGAACGGGACGGCTGGGATAGACGGGGATGGTTCGCATGACTGTCAATATAGACAGTCACTGTAGATTCGTCCAGTACTTTGCGCTATGTTGCGCAGCGCGAATCAGTATTCGCCGCTGCCGGTGCTGCCCGGTGCCAGGTTGTCGAACTTGGTCAGCGGCTTCAGGAAGGTGAGCTTGATCGTGCCGACCGGGCCATTGCGCTGCTTGCCGATGATGATCTCGGCGATGCCAGGCTCCTTGCACTGGTCCTTGGTGTAGTACTCGTCGCGGTAGATGAACATGATCACATCCGCATCCTGCTCGATGGCGCCCGATTCGCGCAGGTCGCTCATCATCGGCCGCTTGTCGGTGCGCGTTTCCACAGAGCGGTTCAACTGCGACAACGCGATCACCGGGCACTGCAGCTCCTTGGCCAGCGCCTTCAGGCTGCGTGAGATCTCGCTGATCTCGGTGGCGCGATTCTCGCCATCGCTCTTGCCGGTGCCGCTCATCAGCTGCAGGTAGTCGACCACGATCAGGCCCAGCGTGCCGCCGAACTGCCGCGCCATGCGGCGCGAGCGGGCGCGTAGTTCGGCCGGGTTCAGCGCGGGCGACTCGTCGATGAACAGCTGCGCCTTGCCCAGGCGCTCGGCGGCCTCGGTCAGGCGGGTCCATTCGTCGTCGCGCAGGCGGCCGGTGCGCAGGCCGGATTGGTCGATGCGGCCCAGCGAGCCGATCATGCGCAGCGCCAACTGCGAGGCACCCATTTCCATCGAGAACACCAGCACCGGCAGTTCTTCATTCACCGCCACGTATTCGGCGATGTTCAGCGCAAAGGCGGTCTTGCCCATCGACGGGCGCGCCGCCAGGATGATCAGGTCACCCTTCTGCATGACGGCCGGCATGCGGTCCATGTCGTAAAAACCGGTGCGCACGCCGGTGACGTCTTCGGCGCCGTTCTCGGCCAGCTCGGTCACCCGGTCGATCAGCTGCATGGTGAGCTTGTCGATGCCGATGAAGCCCTGCTTGTTGCGTGAGCCTTCTTCGCCGATCTTGAAGATCTTGCCCTCGGCCTCGTCGAGGATCTGGCTGACCTGCCGGCCCTGCGGGTTGAAGGCGTTGGTGGCGATCTCGTCGCTGGCCGAGATCAGCTTGCGCAGGATCGCGCGCTCGCGCACGATCTCGGCGTAGCGGCGCAAATTGGCGGCGCTGGGCACGCTCTGAGCCAGGTCGTTCAGGTACTTCAGCCCGCCACAGGCCTCGGCCTTGCCGTTGTTCTGCAACTGCTCGAACACGGTGATCACATCGGCCGGCTTGTTGGCATTGATCAGCGCGGCGATGGCCGTGAAGATCTCGCGGTGCTCATAGCGGTAGAAATCGCTTTCGGTGACCTGGTCGCCGGCCCGGTCCCAGGCCAGGTTGTCGATCAGCAGGCCGCCCAGCACGCTTTGTTCGGCCTCGACAGAGTGCGGCGGCACCCGCAGGCGTGCGACCTCGTCGTCGACAGGCAAGTTGGACGGGTTGGCGCGGAAGACAGCGGACATCGGGCGGGCGTTCTCAGGGAGGGGCAGCGGTCCATGATACGGCGCGCCCTGACGCGCACCTGTGGACAGCGCTGTGGAAATGCGGTGGATGCACAGGGCACAAGCCGCCAGGTGCGCGCGCCGCCCAGCAGCGCTGTGCACCATGTGAAACGCCGCCCGGAGGCGGCGTTTGCTGCGGGCGGGCGGTCGCCCCGGCGGTCGGCTATAGCCAGTAGACCAGGAAGTACAGGCCCAGCCAGACCACATCGACAAAATGCCAATACCAGGCCGCGCCTTCGAAGCCGAAGTGGCGTTCAGGCGTGAAATGGCCCTTCTGCAGACGCAGTGTGATGAACAGCAGCATCAGCATGCCGACCAGCACATGGAAGCCATGGAAGCCGGTGAGCAAGAAGAAGGTCGAGCCGAAGATGCCGGAGGTGAGCTTCAGGTTCAGATCACGGTAGGCATGGATGTATTCATAGGCCTGCACACACACGAAGGTGGCGCCCAGCGCCACGGTGACCCACATCCAGGCGATCGTCTTGGCACGCTTGCCTGCGATCAGCGCATGGTGCGCGACGGTCAGCGTCAAGCCCGACGTCAACAGGATGGCGGTGTTGATCGTCGGCAGCGGCCAGGGCCCCATGGTTGCAAACGGCTCCACCGTGCCGGCCGGCGACGCGGTGACGCCGCCACCTGCGCTGGGCCAGATGGCCTTGAAGTCAGGCCACAACACCTGGTGGTCCAGGTTGCCCAGCATCGGCACGGCGTGGGCGCGGGCCCAGTACAGCGCACCGAAGAACGCGGCGAAGAACATCACTTCAGAGAAGATGAACCAGCTCATGCTCCAGCGAAACGACACGTCGATGCGCTCGGAGTACAGGCCGCGTTCGCTTTCGCCGATGGCTTCCTTGAACCAGACGAACAGCGTGGACAGCCAGATCACCATGCCCAGCAGCAGAGAGTAGGCGCCCCAACCGACACCGTTGACCCACTGACCAGCACCCAGGATGACGAAGAACAGGCCCAGCGCTGCCATTGCCGGATGGCGCGAGGGGCTGGGCACGAAGTAGTACGGGGTGGGGCTGCGGGGTGTCGCTGCAGACATCTTGTGGGTTCTCCTCGAAACCTGGAAACTTGAAAACGAATGGAAATGGCGGAGGGTCGCTGGTGCTGCGGGGCGGGGCGCGGCAGGTGCTCAGCTGGCCACGCCGCTACCCACCACCCACTGCACCAGCAGCACCAATGCCAGCACGAACAGACCTGCGGCCAGCAGGCCGGCGATGATCACGTGTACCGGGTTGAGCTTGGCGACATCCTGTGCATGGTCAGCCGACCGCCGCACACCGAAGAATGACCACGCCACCGCCTGCATGGTCCGCAGAAAAGAACCCTTGCGGGCAGCCGCCTTGCGCAAATCTCCGCTCACGACCGCCCCGAGACCCGCTGCAGCGGGTCGACCCCCACAGGGACCAGGAAAGCCGGCGCAGCCACACTGCCTGGCAACCGCTTCTCCGGCGCAGGCGCGGCGGCCCCGGCGACACCCTGGCCCTGGCCCCGGCCCCGGCCCAACACCTTGCCGGGCACTTCGAAGAAGGTATAGGACAGGGTGATGGTGGTCACGTCTTTGGGCAGCTTGGGGTCGATATAGAACACCACCGGCCAGGCCTTCTGCTCGCCCGGCGCCAGGATGTACTCGTTGAAGCAAAAGCATTCCAGCTTGTTGAAATGCGCGCCGGCGCGCATCGGCGCATAGCTCGGAATGGCCTGCGCAGCCATGGTCCGGGTCTGCTTGTTGCGGAACTCGTACATCACCGTGGCCAGTTCACCCGGGTGCACCTGCATGGAGCGGATGGCAGGCTTGAATTCCCAGGGGCCACGGGCGTTGGCATCGAACTCGATGGTGATCTTGCGGCTGGTGTCGACCTGGGTATTGCTCTGGCGCTTGCTCGTCGCCGACAAACCGGCCGAGGTGATCCGCTCGCTGACCGACAGCACATTGATGCCCAGGGCGTCGCAGATGGTGCGGTACATCGGCACCAAGGCATAGCCGAAGCCGAACATCGCCAGCGCGACGACGGCCAGCTTGCCCAGCATGCGGCGGTTGTCGCGGTGCAGCGCGTTGATCAGCGAAGGCAAGGCCATGGCGGGTGGCGTGGCCGCTCAGTGGTTGAACAGCATGATCTTGGCGACGAAGCCGGCGCAGAACAGCGCCGCCAATGAAGCCAGCACCAGGGCCAGACGCAGGTTGGCCCTGCCCTGCTGCTGTGCATCACGCGGTGTGTTCATCACGGTCCTTGCTTCGTTCAGGCCAGCACGCGGGTGGCGGAGGCGTCGAGCTTGGGCGGGTTCTCGAAGGTGTGGAACGGCGCCGGCGACGGCACTTCCCATTCCAGGCCTTCGGCACCTTCCCAGGGCTTCTGCGGTGCCTTGACACCGATGCCGCGCATCATCGGCACGGCGACGAAGATGAAGAAATACACCTGCATGAAGCCGAAGCCGAAGG
>JBBRVT010000126.1:0-10399 GCA_038246615.1 Burkholderiales bacterium | reverse complement strand
TGGCGGCGCCGTCGTCCCAGGCCAGGCCGCTGCCCATGGCCTGGGTGGCCTGGGCCCAGCGGGTGGCGACCTGTGCGTCAATCGTGCCGGCGTCCGATTCGACGCGGCAGCCGCCGCGCGCCACTGCAGGCTGGGGCAGCAGGCGGGCGCCACGTGCCGCCAGCGCTTCCTCGCAGCCCTGTGCCACCAGGGCATGGTCGTCGGGATGCACCAGCACGGTGATGTGGCGGGCGCTCATCAGCACCGCGTTGACCGCCTCGCGCGCCACCTGGGCCACCAGTGCCGGCCGCACTGCCAGCTCGCTGCGCACCACCTGGCGTGCCAGCTCGGCGGCCACGCGCGCCACGCTGGCGGCCATGTCCTGCTCCAGCTGGCCGAGATCGTCGTCCAGGGCCTGCAGCACCCGCGCCATCTGGCTGCTGGTCTGGCTGGCAAAGCTCTCCTTGAAGCTCTCCAGCGCCACCAGGCCGTCGCGGTAGCCGTCCTGGTAACCCTGCTGGCGGGCGGCGGCCACCTGCTGCTGCGCATCGGCCAGCAGTGCGGCGCGCTGCGCGGCCAGCGCCTCGGCCAGCCCGGGCACGGGCTGCGGCGGTGCGGCCGGGGTGGGTGCCGCAGCCGCCGGTGCCGCACCGGCGCCGGAGAACGCGTCGCTCTGCGGCCAGGGCGGCAATGGCGGGCCGGGTGGCCGCACGCCGTCGGCGCGGGGCCGCACTGCGGCATGCGGTGCGCCGGGCTGCGGCGGCTGGATGATGGTCGGCGGCTCGGCAAAGGCGCCGGGCGTCCAGGACGCGAAGCCCTGCAGTTCCTCGCGCGGGATGAAGCGGGTGTAAGCCACGCCGGCGCGCAACACCGCAGGCGGCTGCTCGCCGTGCAGGCGCTCGGCCGGCGTCAGCCGTCTAGAGGAATTCATCCGCGCCTCCGCTGGCGATCACGACCTGGCCTTCTTCCACCAGGCGGCGCACGATCTTGAGGATCTCCTTCTGCTCGGCCTCGACGTCGGACACCCGCACCGGGCCGCGGCCGTCCAGGTCTTCCTTGAGCGTCTCGGCGGCGCGGCTGGACATGTTGCGGTAGATCTTGTCGCGCATCTCGGGCGCCGCGCCCTTGAGCGCCAGCACCAGCGATTCGCTCTGCACTTCCTTCAAGATCATCTGGATGCCCTTGTCGTCGACCTTGATCAGGTCGTCGAAGCCGAACATGTTGTCCATCAGCTTCTGCGCCAGGTCGGGGTCGCTCTCGCGCACATAGTCCAGCACGCTGGTCTCCAGCGCGCTGCCCAGCAGGTTGATGATCTCGGCGGCGGTCTTCACACCACCCAGCGTGGCCTTGCGCATGCGCTCGCTGCCGGCCAGCACGTTGCTGAGCACCTCGTTCAGGTCCTTCAGCGCGGCGGGCTGGATACCGTCCAGCGTGGCGATGCGCACCATCACCTCGTTGCGCTGGCGCTCGGTGAAGAACTTCATGATCTCGCTGGCGAGATCGGGCTCCAGGTGCACCATGATGGCTGCGACGATCTGCGGGTGCTCGTTGCGCAGCAGCTCGGCCACGCTGCCGGGGTCCATCCACTTCAGGCCCTCGATGCCGCTGACATCGTTGCCCTGCAGGATGCGGTCGATCAGCAGGTTGGCCTTGTCCTCGCCCAGCGCCTTGCGCAGCACCGCCTTCACGTACTCATCGGTGTCCGAGACCAGCGCATGCTGGTCCAGCGCATTGGTGGCAAAGCGCTCCAGCACCCTGGCCAGGCGCTCGCGCGGCACGATCTTCAGCCGGGCGATGGTCTCGCCGAGCTTCTGCACCTCCTTGGGCGAGAGCTGCTTGAACACCTGCGCAGCTTCTTCCTCGCCGATGGACATCAGCAGGATCGCCGCTTCTTCAATGCCGTTGTCATCCATCAGGACTCACCTTCCATCCAGGCACGCAGGATGTTTGCGACCGCTGCGGGGTTCTGCTTGGCCAGCTCACGTGCATCGGTCAGCTGGGATTCCACCTTCTGGCTGTTCTCCAGCGCCAGCAGTGCGGTGGCATCCGGGCCGGGCAGGGCCTCGGTGTCGTCGACCACTGCATTCAGCGCGTTCTCGGGCGCGGCCGGCGCAGGCGGTGGCGGGTCGGGCCGCAGCGCCGGGCGCACCACGCCGAACAACAGCATCAGCGCCACCAGGGTCAGTGCACCGGGCAGGCCGCCCACCTTCAGCAGGTCGACCAGCCAGGGCTGCTTCCACACCGGCAGCACCTCGGGCTCGGTCTTGGGCTCGGCGCGGAACGGGATGTTGACCACCCGCACCGAATCGCCGCGCTCTTTCTTGAAGCCCACCGCCTCCTGCACCAGGGCGGTGAGCTTGTCCATCTCCTCGGCGGGCAGCGGTGCGCTGCCGGGCTTGCCGGTCTTGGCGTCCAGCGTGCTGCGGTGGTTGACCAGCACCGCCACGTTGACCCGGCGGATCTCGCCGGTGGCCGCGCGCTTGGTCTCCACCGTCTTGCCCAGCTCGTAGTTGATGGTGCTCTCGCGCCGGGCGCCGTTGGCCGTGAGCCCGGTCTGGGCGGCCTGCAGCGGCGCTGCCGAGGCGGCGGTGGCCGGTGCCGCAGCGGGCGTGGGCGCCTGGTTGGTGGCTGCACCCGGCACGCCGGTGGGCTGGAGCGTGCTGGCGCCGCCGGCCTCGATGCTCTGCTGGCTGCGCACGCTGGCCCGGGCCTCCGGGCCCTGGTTGGGCGCGTAGGCCTCGCTGGTCTGCTCCACCTGGTTGAAGTCGAGCTCGGCGGTGACGGTGGCGCGCAGGTTGTCCTTGCCCAGCACGGGCTCCAGGATCTCGTTGACGCGCTGCAGCAGCCGCGCCTCGGTCTCGCGCAGGTGGCTGCGCTGCTGCTGGGTGAGGTCGCTGCGCAGGTCGCTCTCGGGCTGGGTGAGCCAGTTGCCGTCCTGGTCGGTGATGCTCACCGCCTTGGTGCTGAGGCCGGGCACGGCGGTGGCCGTCATGTTGACGATGCCGGCGATCTGGTTGCGGTCCAGCGTGCGGCCGGGCAGCAGGGTCAGCGCGACCGAGGCCGAGGGCTTGTCCTGCTCGCGGTAGAAACCGTTCTGGCCGGTCAGCGCGACCATCACACGCGCCGATTGCACTGCCGAGATGGTGGCGATCTGCTGCTCCAGCTGGCTGGCCAGACCGCGCTGCAGATGGGTGCGCTCCTGCAGCGCGGTCTGGCCGAAGCCCGGCTTCTCCATCGCCTCGAAGCCGCTGGGAGCCGACTTCGGCAGCCCGGCCATCGCCAGTTTCATGCGCAGGGCCGCCACCTTCTCGGCCGGCACCATGATCAGCCCGCCGCCGTTGACCAGCTCATGCGGCTCGCCCAGCTTGATCAACTGCTCGACCACCAGGCCCAGCTCGGTGTTGGGCAGCACCTGGGGGAACAGCGGCGACATCGGCACATGCCGGCTCCACAGCGCCAGCGCCACCAGCACCGCCAGCAGGCCGGCGGTGCCGACGGCCAGCAGCATCTTCTTGCGCGCCGGCAGCGCCTGCAGCCGGCCCAGCGGGCCGCCCGCCGGCCCATCGGGTCTGGCTTCGGCCAGCATGGCCGCCTGGTTGGCGGGGGTCAGTGCGGTGACTGCAGCGTCCATGGGGGCAGGTGGGGGGCTTCGTTGGGGCCAGGCCAGCCAGGGCCCTGTTCGGCGCTGATTGTTCGACGCCGGTGCCTGCCGGCATGGCGCAAACAGCCCGCAATTCGGGCTTCAGTTCGCACCATCGTGGCCGAGGGTGGCGCCTACAGTGCAGCGGGTGGCAAAGGCCCGGTGCAATGCAGCGGCCGCCGCCCGCCCACCCCCATGAAACTCGAGCTCAAACCCTTCGACTTCAACCAGGCCGTGGCCCGCGCCGGCCTGCGGCCCGACGGCATGCCGCTGGCCGGGCTGGGCAAGGCAGACCGGCCCGAGGCAGCCCAGGGCGCCGAGCCGGCGAACTTCAGCACCGCGATGGCGCGGGCGCTGCGTGCGGTGAGCGACGCCCAGCTGGAGTCTGGCCGGCTGCAGCGCGAGCTGCAGCTGGACAACCCCACGGTGAGCCTGGAGCAGACGATGATCGCGATGAACAAGTCGCAGATCGGCTTCACCGCCGCGCTGACAGTGCGCAACCGGCTGGTGCAGGCCTACAGCGACATCATGAACATGCAGGTGTAGATCGGCCCAGCCCCTACGGCCCAGCCCCTACGGCCTGCGGCCGCCCCCTCGAGGGTCTAACGCCAGCGTTCCGGCGGAGCCGGATCCGCAGCGTTCGCCTGGTTGCATGCGCCGCGACTGGCTACCGCAGCGCGCTGCCAGCTCAAGCGGTCTTGATCTCCGCCAGCCCCAGCTCGGCAATCGACGCCTGCCGCATCACGAACTTCTGCACCTTGCCGGTGATGGTCATCGGAAAGGCATCGACGAAGCGGATGTGGCGCGGGATCTTGTAGTGGGCGATCTGGCCGCGGCAGAAGTCGCGGATGTCGTCGGCCGTGGCGCTGGCGCCGCTGCGCAGGATGATCCAGGCGCACAGCTCTTCGCCGTACTTGGCGTCGGGCACGCCCACCACCTGCACGTCCTGCACGGCCGGGTGGCGGTAGAGGAATTCCTCGATCTCGCGCGGATAGACGTTCTCGCCGCCGCGGATCACCATGTCCTTCAGGCGGCCGACGATGTTGACGTAGCCCTCGGCGTCCATGGTGGCCAGGTCGCCGGTGTGCATCCAGCCGCCGGCGTCGACCGCCTCGCGGGTCCTGGCCTCGTCACCCCAGTAACCCAGCATGACTGAATAGCCGCGGGTGCACAGCTCGCCGGTGGTGCCGAAGGCCACCAGCTGGCCCTGCTCGTCGACGATCTGCACCTCCAGGTGCGGCTGTACCCGGCCCACGGTGGACACGCGCTTGTCCAGCGGGTCGTCCACCGCGCTCTGGGTGCTGACCGGCGAGGTCTCGGTCATGCCGTAGGCGATGGTGACCTGGTGCATGTGCATCTGCGCCTGCACCCGCTTCATCACCTCGATCGGGCAGGGCGACCCGGCCATGATGCCGGTGCGCAGGCTGTGCAGGTCGAATTCGGCAAAGCGCGGGTGGTCCAGCTGGGCGATGAACATCGTGGGCACGCCGTACAGCGCGGTGCAGCGCTCGGCCTGCACCGTCTGCAGCACCGCCAGCGGGTCGAAGGCCTCGGCCGGGTAGACCATGGTGGCGCCGTGCGTCAGGCAGCCCAGGTTGCCCATCACCATGCCGAAGCAGTGGTACAGCGGCACGGGGATGCACAGCCGGTCGTGCTCGGTCAGGCGGATCGCCTCGCCGACGAAGAAGCCGTTGTTCAGGATGTTGCGGTGGGTCAGGGTGGCGCCCTTGGGGTGGCCGGTGGTGCCCGAGGTGAACTGGATGTTGATCGGGTCGGTCGCCTGGAGCGTCGGGCCCAGCGCCGCCAGCTGCGCGCGGCTCTCCGGCGTGGCCAGGCCGGGCAGGGCGTTGAAGTTGAGCATGCCGGGCGTGGCCGCCTCGCCCAGACGGATCACCCAGCGCAGCTGCGGCAGCGCGGCGGCCTGCAGCTGGCCGGGGGTGCTGTCAGCCAGCTCGGGCGCCAGGTCATTGACGATGGCCAGGTAGTCGCTGGTCTTCAGCGCCGGCGCCAGGATCAGCGCCTTGCAGCCCACCTTGTTGAGCGCGTAGTCCAGCTCGCTGCGGCGGTAGGCCGGGTTCACGTTCACCAGCACCAGGCCGGCGCGGGCGGTGCCGAACTGGGTCAGCACCCACTCGGCGCAGTTGGGCGCCCAGATACCCACCCGGTCGCCCGGCTGCAGGCCCATCGCCAACAGGCCGGCGGCCACGGCGTCGGCCCGCTCGGCCAGCTGCTGCCAGGTCCAGCGCACATTCTGGTGCGGCACCACCAGGGCCTCCCGCGGGCCATGGCGCGCCACCGTGGCGTCGAGCGCCTGGCCGATGGTGCATTCCTGCAGTGGCGGCGTGCTGGCACCGCGGGCGTGGGACAGGCTGGGGGCTTCGGCGGTCATGGCGGGTGTCTCCGGGTGGCAGATGCGATGCGCTGCACTGTGCCCCAACGCGGCCCCACTTGCCACTGCGGACAGACACGGGGCCGGGTCGGCCCGCGCGGGCCGGGATCAGAGCCCGGTGACGGTGA
Source organism: Burkholderiales bacterium (assembly GCA_038246615.1). Lineage (GTDB taxonomy): Bacteria > Pseudomonadota > Gammaproteobacteria > Burkholderiales > Burkholderiaceae_C > Pseudaquabacterium. The sequence goes on along the minus strand of JBBRVT010000126.1, from coordinate 4,263 downwards.
AGGTGACCGGGCAGGGCGGCGTGCCGGCCACGGCGGCTGAGGGTGCGCACACGCTGGCATGCCCCAGCGCGCTGAGCCGCACTTGCAGCTGCTGGCCTTCGGCCGACGCGAAACGCGCCAGGCCGCCGGCACGCAGGCTGCCGCCGGTGCGGCCGTCCAGCGTCATCGGCGTGGCCAGCAGCAGCTGCACGCCGGGCTGGTCGCTGCCGCGCACCACCTTGATCAGGCCGCTGCCGGGTGTGGCGGTGGCCAGCAGGCAGTCACCCACCGGCCTAGTGCCGATGGCATAGCACCAGCGGCTGCCGGGCTGGAACACCAGATGCACCGGCTGCGCCCGGCGCCCGGCCTCCTGCCGCGCCAGCGCGATGTCGGCGCGCAGGTGCTCGACCACCGCATGCAGCCGCTGCCGCGCCACCAGCGACGAGAAGGTGGGCACCGCCATCGCCGCCAGGATGGCAGTGATGGCCAGCGCAATGGCCAGCTCCAGCAGCGTGAAGCCGGACGCGGCGTTGCCGCAGGCGCTTCGGCGGGGGGCCACTAGTCCAGGCTCAGCAGGCGGCGGCGCTTCTGGGTCTGGTCGATGTAGCGCTGCAGCGTGCGCTGGGCGCCGGCATCCAGCCGCAGCAGCTCGCAACCCAGGCGCAGGGCGTTGCCCTTGCCCTGCACGCTGGTGGCGTGCTGGATGCGCAGGGTCAGCGCCAGCCGGGTGTCGGTGTCGAGCTCCAGCGCCACGCCGCCCATCTCCAGGCCCGGCGGCAGCGGCGGCACCCGGTCGGGCAGCAGCAGGGCGCAGCCGCCGATGCTGATGTCCAGGATGCGCAACGCCAGCTGCATGTCGGGCAGGCTGGGATGGCGCAGATGCGCCACCGGCGCACTGCGGTCTGGCGTGCGCACGCGAAAGGAGGCCCGGCGCTGGAAGCGGTAGACGCAGGCCGGCAGGCGCGCCTGCAGGGCGGTGGCCCGCGGGCTGCGCACCAGCACCAGATCGTGCAGGTCGAACTGCAGCTTCACTGCGTCGAGGTAGGCCACCGCCGTCAGCTCGTTGCCCTCGACCAGGCCGGGAAGCTGCGGGTCGCCGGGCTCCACGTCGAAGGCGATGCGGCCGCGCTCGGGGTCCAGGGTCCACACGGTGGCGCCCAGGCCCACGCCACCGGGCGAGGACAGCGCCACCGGCGTGGTGCTGTCACGCAGTTCGCGCAGCAGGGCCAGCACCTCGCGCGGATGGGTGCTGCGGAACTGCGCGAAGGCGTCGTCGGGTGTGTCGTTGCCGATCGGAGCCGGCTGGGTGTCGAGGAAGTCCATGGCCGCGCGGTGCGTGGGGTGCCGCTTCAGTGCAGCGTCTTGTTGCGGCCGGCCAGGATCTGGTCCAGGTCGTCCAGCCACGGCTCGGCCAGGTGGCGGATCTCGGCGTCATTGACCAGCACGCGCTTCATGATGCGCGACTTCAGCTGGTGCTCGTCGCTGTTGAGCGCGGCACCGCGTGCGGCATTCTTCAGCTGGCTGATCAGCAGCACGCAGGCGCCTTCGAGCTTGATCACATGGTCCCAGTTGCCGGCGCGGGCAGCATCCAGCATGTCGGCGCTGGCCTTCTCGATGGCTTCGTAGTAGTTGATCAGACTGCTGTTCATGGGGTGGCTCGCTGATGGTGCACGCACTGGCGTCGAGGTCGGGGCCGGTGCGGTCAGTTCCTGGCCGGGTCGTCGACCCGGTCACCAATGGCCTGCCAGGCGTCGCGCAGCGGCGTCACCAGCTTCAGGCACTCGTCCAGTGCAGCCTCGTCGTTGTTCAGGTTGGCCTGGATCAGGCGCAGGCAGACGTAGGCGTACAGGTCGGACAGGTCGGCCGCCAGCTTGCCGCCGGCCTTCAGGTCGAGGGCCGACTTCAGCCCTTCGTCGATGATGCGCACTGCATGCCCGATTGCATGGCCCTTGGCGGCGATGTCGCCATGGCGTATTGCACCCTTGGCGCGGTGCACCGCAGCCATGAAGCCATCGAACAGCAAGGCCACCAGACCATGCGCCGAAGCGCCGGCCACCATGGTCTGGACACCCACCTGGTGGTAGGCCCCGGCAAACTGACGTGCCTGCGGGTTGGAGCTGCTGTGCGGTGCGCTGAACATGGGGTGGGCTGGTGTCGGTTGGTGGCAGGCTTGAAGCGTCGGTCTTGGGGGATTTATCGGAGCGTGGCCGCCAGACTTGAGCGCCGGGCTGCCTGGCTGGGCGCGGCGAGATGAAAGAACCTGTTGCAGGCCGCAGGCCGGTGTGTCGGAGGCCGTTCGGAAAGCGCAGCGGGTCTCACCTGTTGCTGTTGTTCATCTGGCTGATCTGCTGGTTCATGTAGCTGCTGAGACTGGTCAGCGAGGCCATCCTGGTGTCGAGCGCCGCGTACTGCGCCTGCAGGCGCGCGCGGGTCTTCTCCAGGCGCAGTTCCATCGCGTCCTGGTCCTTGGTGTTGCGTGCCACGCTGGCGCGCAGGCTGGAATTGCGGCTCTCGAACACGCCAGTGCTGCCGAGCGCGGCGTCGGCCAGGTTCTTGAAGCGCCGCACGAAGCCCATCTCGGCGTTGCTGCTGCCGTCGCCGGCCATCAGCTTCTTCAGCTCGCCCAGGTTGCCCAGCGCGTTGTCCAGCTTGGCGGCGTTGGTCTCCAGCGTGCCGTCGGTCTTGAGCGACAGGCCTATGTCGGACAGGCGCGACCAGGTCGACGAGGCGCTGCTGGCCTGGTTCAGCACGGCACGCAGCTGGCTCTGCAGCGACAGCGTGCTCTGGTCGCCCTGCAGCGCGCCGGCGTTCTTGCTGTCGGGGTTGTAGGCGGTCTGGGTGCGGATGAAGCTTGCCAGGGTGTTGAAGGCGCTGACGAAGTCGGTGACCGCAGTCTTGACCGAGGCGGTGTCGGTGGCCACGCTGACCTCCACATCGCCGCTGCTCGGCTTGACCAGATTCAGCGTCAGCCCGTCGATCACGTCGGTCAGGGTATTGCTGGCCGAGCTCAGGGCGATGCCGTTGACCGTCAGCGCTGCATTGGCTGCCGTCATGGTGCGCCCCGTCGGCGAACTGGCCGCGCTGGCGTCGAAACCCAGCGCCGACAAGCCGCTGGCGTCGTTGCCGTCGGGCGCGGTCTCGGCCACGCTGACCCGAAAGCCGTTCTCGCTGCCGGTGTCCTTGGAGCGCAGGCTCAGCCGGGTGCCAGAGGCGTCGGTCACCAGGCTGGCCGTCACGCCGGCACCGGCACTGTTGATCTTGTCGCGGATGGCCGACAGGCTGGTTTCGCCCGCGCCGATGTCGATCGCCACGGCGCTGCTGCCGCCCTTGGCGGTGAAGTCAGCGGCCGGATCGCCGGCACCCCAGGCACCGAGCTCGATGGTCAGCGTGCCCGCGCTGAGCGTGCTGGTGGCGGCGGGCAGGGCGGTGGTGGTCACCGTCTGTCCCACTGCCAGGCGGCTGACGTTGACCGCATAGCTGCCAGCCACCGCATTGCTGCCGGTGGAGACCTTGACCGCGCTGGTGTCGGCCGATGTGGCGGTGGTGCCGCTCCACAGCGTGGGGGTGGTCAGCGCGTTGGCCTTGTCGCGGAGTGCGGCGAAGTTGCTCTGCAGCCGCGCCACGTTCGACAGTTTGGTGTTCAGCGTGGTGCCGGCACCTTGCAGCAGCGTGAGCGGACGCTGCTCGACGGCCATCAGCCGGTCGAGGATGCTGGCGACGTCGAGCCCGCTGCCCAGCCCGGTGGAGGTGATGCTGCCGATACCGGAGACGGATGTGGCCATGGGGGAGGTGCTCCTTCGCAAGCGTTATTTCGGCCTGCCGCGGTGGGACTTGAGCCGCGCGCCGCACCGACTGCAAGCAACTGCACCGATCACGCCGGCACCAAGTGCCACGGCCCGGGATCGCCGGGCCGTGGCAGGGTTGGCGGCAGGGTTGGCGGCAGGTTGGCCGCCGCTGCGCCGCTCAGTTCTGCAGCAGCCGCAGCACCTGCTGCGGCAGCTGGTTGGCCTGCGCCACCATCGCGTTGCCGGCCTGCTGCAGGATCTGCGCGCGGCTCAGGTTTGCGGTTTCCGCAGCGAAGTCGGCATCCATGATGCGGGCCTTGGCCGCGCTCTGGTTCTCCACCGACACCTGCAGGTTGGAGATCACCGATTCGAAACGCGACTGCGCCGCGCCCAGCGTGGCGCGCTCGGCGTTCACCGTGTTCAGCGCGAAGTCGATGTTGTCGATCACCGCGTGGATGGCCGTCACGTCGGCGGTGTTGTCGACCACCGCCCGGCCGGC